>NZ_JAZGQA010000093.1:0-17220 GCF_048593855.1 Yersinia sp. 2542 StPb PI | reverse complement strand
TCATTCCAGAATTTAACGCCAGCAACAAATTATTGACAAACTCATCTGCAACAGCCCAGTTCCGGCAAGTATAATATGAGATATTTTGTGGTGAGAAGTTAATAAAAGCTCAGTGTTTACTATGATTAAAACAAAAACAGCCTCATAAAGAGACTGTTTTTATTACTACCACAGCGGACTACCATTCATAAGCCACAGTGAACAATAGCGCCCGACGATGCTGATGCTCGTGGAGCTGCCTGACACAATAGATATGGCGATAGCGCCGTGATTGACCTTCAAGCCAGCGATTTCTTCGGCGCTGATTTTGCCGCAGCATACGCCAACGGCCCACCTCATTCTTACTCCGTCTCATGAAACAATTCTTCCAAAGCTGAGAACTGGGCTATTATAAACCTTTCATCTTGTGAGCCAAGCCGCTGCACGGCGAAATCGCGGGTTTAGTCCAAATAGTTTATTTAGCTCAGCGTGGAAAGATCAAAAAAATCCCGTTAAATATTTAATTACCCGTTGCAAGTCCTTTAGCTTAAAAGATTTTATCCAGTAATATATCTGATTAAAGGTTTCGCCTTTGCAATACTGTGCGTACACTCTTTAGTGACCGTTTGTGAACAGGACTTCCGCCCTTATGACAACATTTTATACCGTAATCAGTTGGCTCTCGGTTTTTGGCTATTGGTTGCTTATTGCCGGGGTAACATTGCGTATTCTGATGAAACGCAGAGCCGTTCCTTCGGCGATGGCATGGCTGCTGGTTATTTATATTCTGCCGTTAGTTGGGATAATTGCGTATCTCTCATTTGGTGAACTTCATCTCGGCAAACGCCGTGCTGAGCGAGCAAAAGCGATGTGGCCATCCACTGCTCGCTGGTTAAGTGAACTGAAAGACTGCCAACACATTTTTGCCACTTCAAATAGCGAAGTCGCTACCCCATTATTCCAGTTATGTGAACGCCGCCAAGGCATCAGCGGCGTTAAAGGTAATCAATTACAGTTATTGACCACCACCGATGACACATTAAAAGCACTGGTACGTGACATTGAACTGGCCCGTCACAATATCGAGATGGTGTTCTATATCTGGCAGCCTGGTGGCTTGGTTGATCAAGTTGCCGAATCGTTAATGGCGGCAGCGCGCCGCGGTGTTCATTGCCGATTAATGCTGGACTCCGCCGGTAGCCAACAATTCTTTCGCACCCCCTATCCGGCGATGATGCGCAATGCTGGGATTGAGGTGGTCGAAGCACTCAAAGTCAATGTGTTCCGGGTCTTTCTGCGCCGAATGGATTTGCGTCAACACCGTAAAATTGTGTTGATTGATAATTATGTTGCTTATACCGGTAGCATGAATATGGTTGATCCTCGGTTTTTCAAGCAAGATGCCGGCGTAGGTCAATGGATCGATATGATGGCACGGATGGAAGGCCCGGTGGCCACCACCATAGGTATCGTATATGCCTGCGACTGGGAGATTGAAACCGGCAAACGTATTCTGCCCCCGCCGCCTGATACTAATATCATGCCATTTGAAGAAGAGAGCGGTCATACCATTCAGGTTATCGCCTCTGGCCCTGGATTCCCTGAGGAGATGATTCATCAGGCATTATTAATGGCGGTGTATGCAGCCCGTGAGCAGTTAATCATGACGACGCCGTATTTCGTGCCTAGCGATGACCTGCTGCATGCCATCTGTACCGCAGCACAACGTGGTGTTGATGTCAGCATTATTGTTCCTCGAGACAACGACTCGATGATGGTCCGTTGGGCTAGCCGGGCATTCTTCTCTGAATTGTTGGAAGCGGGCGTTAAAGTTTATCAGTTTGAAGGTGGCCTATTGCACAGCAAAAGTGTGCTGGTCGACGGTCAACTAAGTTTGGTTGGCACGGTCAATCTGGATATGCGCAGCTTATGGTTGAACTTTGAAATCACGCTGGTCATTGATGATGATGGTTTTGGTGCAGATTTGGCGCAAGTTCAGGACGACTACATTGCCCGCTCGGTACTGTTAGATGGTGAATTGTGGAATAAACGCCCTCTCTGGCATCGAGTTACTGAACGATTATTCTACTTTTTCAGCCCGTTACTGTAATAACTGAGGCGGCTGGTGGTAAACCTATTGTAGATTCTCTGAGTTATTGACTTCAGATAGCATAATAATTGTAAAAGCGGCATAGAGAATGTTTTAATGAGCGCAATCTGCAAATAACAAATGGGAATCGGCAAATGGACCAGAATAGACAAGAGCCAAGCTTAATGGATCTCAATAACCGCCTGACTGAAGATGAAACACTGGAGCAGGCTTACGATATCTTTCTGGAGCTGGCGGGGGACAATCTCGATCCGGCAGATATTTTATTGTTTAACCTTCAGTTTGAAGAGCGTGGCGGTGCGGAGTTATTTGATCCAGCCGAAGATTGGCAAGAACATGTCGATTTTGATTTAAACCCTGATTTTTTCGCCGAAGTTGTTATTGGCCTTGCTGATAGTGATGGTGAAGAGATTAATGATGTATTTGCGCGAGTTCTTCTGTGCCGCGAAAAAGACCATAAACTTTGCCATATTTTGTGGAAAGAGTGATCGTTACACGTCCCTTCCCCCATGGCTGCTAATACCGTAATCATAACAACCCCCGTCATTTCTCTGACGGGGGTTTTGCTTTTGGACAATCACTATCAGAATGTTATAGCGGATCGACTTTCAGACAAGATACCGCGTGGCGGAAGCTGCCCTCTAACAGTGGGCGGGTTTTCGCACACTCCGGCCCGGCAATCGGACAACGAGTGCGAAATACACAGCCTGATGGCGGATTAATCGGTGAGGGCAGTTCCCCCTCCAGTAGCTGAATCACTTTCGCCCTTTCTTTGTCAGGATCAGGGATAGGTACCGCCGACATGAGCGCCTTGGTATAGGGATGTTGTGGATTATGATAAACCTCATCGTAGGTCCCAAGCTCCACTGCGTGGCCTAAATACATCACCAGCACTCGATCAGAAATATGCTTCACCACAGCTAAATCATGGGCGATGAATATTAGTGACAAGCCCATTTCGCGCTGTAATTGCTGCAACAGGTTCACCACTTGCGCCTGAATTGACACATCAAGAGCAGAGACCGGTTCATCACAGATAACCAGCTTCGGTTCAAGAATCAATGCACGAGCAATACCAATACGTTGACACTGCCCCCCCGAAAATTCATGGGGATATCGGTTGATCAAGTTAGGCAACAAGCCGACCTTAAGCATCATTGCTTTAACTTTATCTTTGATTTCTTGACGCGACATTTTGGGATGATAAGTTCGCAGCGGCTCAGCGATGATTTCACCGATGGTCATACGCGGGTTTAATGAAGCCAGTGGATCCTGGAATATCATCTGAATATCACTACGGGTCGCGCGCCATTGTGCATCACTCAGGCTCAGCAAATCTTTACCTAACCATGAAACACTGCCACTGGTCGCTTTCACCAAACCAATAATGGCACGGGCGAATGTTGATTTGCCACAGCCAGATTCGCCAACCACACCTAAGGTTTCGCCTTCATACAAGCGCAATGTTACGCCATCAACGGCTTTTAGTGTTTTTGATGGCTGCCAGAACCATTGTTTGCCATCCTGAATATCAAAATGGACTTTTAGATCAGCCACTTCTAGCAATACTTTCTTCTCAGTCATGGCATTCATACTAGTTCCCCTACTGGCTTATAACAGGCACGTAAACGGCCATCACCAAAATGCTCCAATGGCGGGGCCACGCCACAGCGATCCATGGCATATTGGCAACGCGGTTGGAATGGGCAACCTTTCGGCAAGCGCAATAAATTCGGCGGATTACCCGGTATCGTCATGAGAGATTCGCCTTCAGCATCAAGACGAGGAACCGCATTCAGTAGACCAATAGAATAAGGGTGACTTGGGTGATAAAACACATCGCGGGCCTGACCATACTCCATCGTCCGCCCTGCATACATCACCAGAACTTTATTGCAGATTCCGGCAACGACGCCAAGGTCATGGGTGATCATGATAATCGCGGTATTGAATTCATGCTTTAGCTCATTCAGCAACGTCATGATTTGTGCTTGAACGGTGACATCAAGTGCCGTTGTTGGCTCATCGGCAATCAACAATTTAGGGCGGCACAACAGCGCCATTGCAATCATTACCCGCTGACGCATACCACCAGAGAACTCATGGGGATACATGCGCATGCGCTTACGTGCTTCTGGCATTTTTACCGCATCAAGCATGCGAATTGACTCTTCAAATGCTTCGCTTTTACTCATCTTTTTATGCAGTTGCAGCACTTCCATTAGCTGCTCACCAACACGCATATAAGGATTCAACGAGGTCATTGGGTCTTGGAATATCATCGAGATTTCCTCAGCCCGCAAACGGTTTAACTGTTTTTCCGGCAGATTTAAGATTTCGCGGCCATTAAACTTTGCTGACCCCCCTATCCGGCCATTACTGGCCAGCAACCCCATCAAAGCAAAAGCTGTTTGCGATTTCCCTGAGCCAGACTCACCTACAATGCCTAATGTTTCACCCGCACGCAGATCAAAATTAAGGGCGTTAACTGCCGTTACATCACCATCTGGCGTACCAAAAGTCACGGTTAAATCTTTTACATCCAGCAGGATATTTTGTTCCAACTGTCTATTTTGTTCCAACAATCTATTTTTTTCCAACAATGCCGATTGCTGAACAGCAGACCGATTATCAATAGTCGTCATAGTGCTACTCCTCAGCGATCTTTCGGATCGAGGGCATCACGCAAGCCATCGCCGATAAAGTTGAAACAGAACAAGGTCACTACCAGAAAACCGGCAGGGAACATCAGCAACCATGGCGACACTTCCATGGAGTTGGCGCCATCACTTAGCAATGCGCCCCAACTACTCAAGGGTTCTTGAGTGCCTAAGCCAAGGAAACTCAGGAAAGATTCAAACAAAATCATACTGGGAACCAGTAAAGAAGCGTACACCACCACCACACCCAACACGTTCGGAACGATATGGCGCAATACGATATTACGTGTGGAAACACCGCCCACCAATGCGGCCTCAATAAACTCTTTCCGTTTCAAACTTAATGTTTGTCCACGGACAATACGCGCCATATCCAGCCAGGACACCATGCCAATCGCCACAAATATCAATAGAATATTCTGGCCAAAGAAGGTCACTAACAGAATAACGAAGAACATGAAGGGGAATGAGTTAAGAATCTCCAACAGGCGCATCATCAGTGAATCGACTTTCCCGCCGAGATAGCCCGATAAAGAGCCATACAAGGTGCCGACAACCACAGCAACCAACGCCGCAGCCACCCCCACCATCAATGAGATCCGACCACCAATAGCAACACGAACCAACAGATCCCGACCAGAAGAGTCAGTACCAAAGTAGTGCCCGGACTCAATATTCGGGGCGGCTGACATCATGCCCCAGTCCGTGTCCGAATAAGTAAACTGCGCTAACATCGGCGCCAAAATAACAAATAGGGTAATTAACATTAGGATCACCAAACTGGTGATCGCCGCGCGGTTATGAACAAAACGACGGCGGGCATCCTGCCAAAGGCTGCGCCCTTCAACTTCCAGTTTTTCACTGAAAACTTCCAGAGCTTCGCTATTTTTATTGCTCAACATAATTGGCGTGCTCCAGTGCTAGTAACGGATTTTAGGATCGATAACGGCATACAGCACGTCAACAATCGCATTGAATAAAATAGTCAAAGCGCCGACTAAAATGGTCAAACTCAGCACCAAAGAGTAATCGCGGTTTAACGCTCCGTTGACAAACAACTGACCAATGCCCGGCAAACCAAAGATGGTTTCAATAACCATCGAACCGGTGATAATCCCTACAAACGCAGGCCCCATATAGGATAAAACAGGCAACAACGCCGGTTTTAATGCATGGCGTAATACGATGGTCCGCAGTGGTAATCCCTTCGCCCGCGCCGTACGGATAAAGTTAGAGTGAAGAACCTCAATCATTGAGCCTCGGGTAATACGCGCAATGCTGGCGATATAAGCCAACGACAGCGCGACCATTGGCAAAATGATAAACTTCGGCGCTCCGCCATTCCAACCACCACCCGGTAACCATTTCAATATAATGGCAAAAACCAACACCAATAAGGGGGCGACCACAAAACTCGGGATGACCACCCCAGTCATGGCAAAGCCCATTACCGTATAATCCCATTTGGTATTTTGATTCAGTGCCGCAATGACCCCAGCACTAACCCCTAATACTACTGCGAGTAAAAATGCTGCAAAACCAAGCTTCGCAGAGACGGGAAACGATGCAGACACCAGATCGTTCACAGTGTAATCTTTATATTTAAACGAAGGCCCAAGATCGCCATGCGCAAGTTGACCCAAGTAGTTGAAATACTGTTTATAAACTGGGTCGTTGAGGTGATATTTTGCCTCAATATTTGCCATGACTTCAGGAGGAAGATTACGCTCGCCAGTAAACGGACTCCCTGGGGCGAGACGCATCATAAAAAATGAAATGGTTATCAAAATAAAAAGTGTCGGAATCGCTTCCAGACAGCGGCGTAGAATAAATTTTAACATTGCCTGTACCTTTAGCCTCTTACTGCGACTTTATATTATCAACGCAATAAGGGCAGCACGCTAATTCAGCGGCTGCCCTTAATATATTAGTGCTTGATAATATAAAGATCTTTAACGTGCATATTATCCAGTGGGTCTTTACCGGTATATCCACCGACATAAGGTTTCACTAAGCGGGCATTCACATAGTAGAACAACGGCACAATAGCAGAATCTTTATCCAGCAATACCTCAGCTTGTTGATACAAACCGGCACGCTCTTTTTCAGATTTTACTTTCAGCGTATCTTGGATCAACTTATCAAAGGCTGGGCTCTTATAATGCACCGTGTTATTGCTGCTGTCAGATAGCATCATGTTCAGGAATGACGACGGTTCGTTATAGTCAGCACACCAACCAGCACGCGCGACATCGAAAGTGCCTTGATGGCGGGTATCAAGGAAGGTTTTCCATTCCTGATTTTCCAGCTTAACGTCAACCCCCAGATTTTTCTTCCAAATAGATGCTGCCGCAATAGCCAATTTCTTGTGTAGATCAGAGGTGTTATACAACAGGTTAAATTTCAGTGGTTTATCTTGTGTGTAGCCAGCTTCAGCCAGCAACTTCTTAGCCACTTCATTACGTTTTTCCTGGGTCCAGCCAAACCATTCTGGTGGGGTCAATTCTGCACCGCTGGTGTACGGAGGCGTAAAGCCATAGGCAGGTAAATCACCTTGGTTTTTCACTTTGTTCACGATGATATCGCGATCCATACCCAGTTTCAGTGCTTCACGAACGCGTGCATCGGTGAATGGCGCTTTTTGGTTATTGATTTCGTAATAATAGGTACACAGATACGGGTCAACATGAACTTCTTGTGGGATCTCTTTTTTCAGTTTCTGGAATAATTCAATCGGCATGTTGTTATAGGTCATGTCGATCTCGCCGCTGCGGTAGCGGTTAACATCAGTCACTTCAGAAGAGATTGGCAGGTAAGTAACCTGATTGATAACTGTTTTCGCATTATCCCAATAGGTTGGGCTGCGTTCTAACACAATACGTTCGTTAACGGTCCAATCTTTTAACTTATAGGCACCATTACCGACAAAATTCTGTGGCTGAGTCCACTTCTCACCAAACTTCTCAACCACAGTTTTATTAACTGGGGACATGGATGGATGAGCTAACAGTTTATCTAAATAAGGAACAGGTTCGGTCAACGTGACTTCCAAAGTATGGTCATCTAACGCTTTTACACCCAAGGTATCAGGTGATTTTTTGCCGGTAATAATATCGTCGATATTCGCGATATGGGCATATTGTACATAACTCGCATACGGAGAAACTGTTTTAGGGTCCGCCAGACGTTGCCAGCTATAAACGAAATCATGTGCTGTTACAGGGTCACCATTTGACCATTTAGCATCTTTACGCAGATGGAAAGTCCAAACTTTAAAGTCTTTGTTATCCCAACTTTCAGCGACACCAGGCAGAATCTTGCCGTTTGGATCGTTAATAACCAACCCTTCCAATAAATCGCGCGAAATATTGGATTCAGGCACACCTTCAATTTTATGCGGATCCAGTGACTGAGGTTCGGAACCATTATTGCGAACTAAAACCTGTTTCTCGGCCAGTTGTACACCTGCCGGCACATTGGCGGCAAAGGCAGTTCCCACAGCCATCATACCCATAGCAGCAGCGATACCTGCGGCCAGGAAAGTTTTCTTTGTGATGTTGGTCATGCTGATATCTACTCCAGATTTTATTATTGCGTCGCTCAGAGACTGAGCAAGCTTCACCTTTAAAAGGTATCTTTAAATCACATTGCGCGGGGAACGAACCCGGCCATGTAATGCCCTATATGTATTAGCATCAGACTAAAATCGGTACTGTGCTATACATCCCTATTACCTTGTCTGTCTCTTATTTGCTGTCATGCCACCACGATTTTCGCTTGTGAACAATTGACATATAAGTCTGTTTTGCTGCGATAAACTTTTATTACTTAATTTTTACTACAACTTACGCATATAAAGATTTTTTAAATCGACTAAATCTTGTGGGTCTTTACCGGTAAATCCGCCGACAGTCGGCCGAATAAGTCGAACACTGACTCGATAATAGACCGGCACCATTGCAGAATCTTTATCCAATAAGTTCTCTGCCTGTTGATATAAAGCAGCGCGCGCCTCGACACTCGAGGTCGTCAGCGTTTTAGCCAACAGCGCATCGAATGCTGGATTTTTATAGAAGAAAGTATTATTGCTGCTATCCGATAGCAGCATATTCAGAAAAGCGGTCGGCTCATTGTAGTCACCACACCATGTCGCCCTGGCAACATCAAATTGCCCTTGATGGCGGCTTTCTAGAGAGGTTTTCCATTCTTGATTCTGCAAGGTAACGGTGGCACCCAGGTTTTTCTGCCACATAGAGGCAGCGGCAATCGCCTGCTGCTTATTTTGATCTGAGGTGTTATAAAGCAACGTAAACTTTAATGGATTTTGGGCATTGAAACCGGCCTCGGCAAGCACTCTTTTCGCCTCTGCATTGCGTTGTTCTTGAGTCCAGTTGGCCCATTCTGGCAATGCGAAATTCCCCCCCGCCGTAAATGTCGGGGTAAAGCCATAGGCAGGGATCTGCCCTTGCCCCATAATTTTAGTCGCAATAATGTCGCGATCCAGCGTTAATTTAATTGCCGTTCTCACTCTGACGTCAGTGAATGGTGCTTTTTTATTATTAATTTCGTAATAGAAAGTACAGAGGTATGGGCTGATATGAACCTGCGATGGCAGATCCTTTTTCATTTTGGCAAATAAATTTGGGGGAATGGCACTGTTAGTCATATCGATTTCACCGCTGCGATAGCGATTAATATCACTGACTTCTGACGTTATCGGTAAAAAAGTGGCCTTATTGATGACCGTTTCGTTGTTATTCCAGTAAGTCGGGCTACGCGCCAGCACAATCCGCTCATTAACCACCCATTCTTTTAACTGAAAAGCGCCATTACCGATAAAATTTTGTGGTAGAGTCCATTTATCACCATACTTTTCAACAGCCTCACGCTTAACCGGCTTCATCGAGGTGTGAGATAACATGCTGATAAAATAAGGAACCGGCTCCGTTAGCGTCACTTGCAAGGTTTTGCTATCTAATGCCTTAACACCTAATTCATCCGGTTTTTTGGTCCCTTTCAATACCTTGTCAACATTCTCAATTTGGGCATACTGCAAATAACTGGCATAAGGTGAACCCACTTTAGGGCTAGCCAAACGCTGCCAACTATAGACAAAATCCTGAGCAGTGACCGGAGTTCCATCACTCCACACCGCGTTATCTCGCAAATGGAAGGTCCAGACTTTATAACCGTCATTATCCCAGCGCGTGGCAACTGCCGGAATTATATGCCCATTAGCATCATTGCTCACCAGACCTTCTAATAAATTCAGAATAATATTGGTTTCAGGAATGCCTTCAACCTTATGTGGATCTAATGAGGCAACCTCGGAACCATTATTAATGGTAATACTCTGATCTATCGCTAATGCCACACTGGCCGGAACTGCCGCCGCCATTGATACCGCCGAAAATGACAAACCCAGAATAGCGCCAATTATTGCCAGTGGTGGTTGCTTAAACTTTATTTGCATTTCAAACCGCCCTTTTACGAGATTTTGTGATGTTTTTCTCAAGGTTTACGTCAATCTGCTGCCCACAACGACTAGCAATAACTATTCCAAAAATCAAAATTCGGTTTAGTTTCATTAAAAAACAAGAAATCTCTTGTCGGGAAGTTGTCCGAAAACTAACAGAACCCGAAATCTGACGCCAATAAATTTTACAGAAATGTTAAGCAATTCTCTTTTCTATAGAGTAACTAACGATATTACCTATCTTAATTAGCCGCCTAAGAAATTATCATCTCTATGATTTAGCTCAAAAAAAATCATTTAAAATTTAAATTCACGGCAAAAAAATGCCAAAAAAGCCGTTCTAGAAACATAAAGTTAACATTAGCACTAATGCCAGAATAAACACCTACTGATTACAGCGTAATCACTAATAACACCTAGATAAATTCCGCACAAGCCCTACAGAATGATGTGAGCATTTTAACAACAAATAGCGTATTTAGTTTACTCTGAGGGTCACTGAATGATTTATTAAAGATGAGTAAATAAGCCTTAAGCCAAATTATCTTTATAGAGATAGCATTATTGCAGCATTTAAGTGCAATAGATTAAATTACATACATATTCTGCACTAAATTAATGCTTAGATATTTAAATATCAGGCTGAAAAACAGCAAAGGTCACCCGTAATAATACCGGTGACCTACATACCGTGGGATATGGGGATAGATTAAAGTAATCCGGGGAAAATGGCTTTGATACCGGTGACAATAAACTCGATGCCTAATGCCATCAGCAATAACCCCATAATACGCGTTATAACGTTTATACCGGTTTGCCCTAACAGCCGAACCAGCAGCGGAGCCGCCCGGAATAGCAACCAGCAACAGAACGCAAACAAGGCCACAGCCACCGTCAAGCCTAACAAATTCTGCCAGCTGTGATAGCGGGAACTCCAAACAATGGTTGAACTGATGGCACCTGGCCCTGCCATCAGTGGCAATGCGAGTGGCACAACACCGATACTTTCACGGACCGCCGTTTCGGTTTTTTCCTGCTTGTTCTGCTTATCCTCACCGAGTTTGCCGCTGATCATCGACATCGCAATGCTAACGACCAGAATCCCACCGGCAATACGGAATGAGTCGATGGAAATACCAAAAATTTTCAGAATGGCATCCCCCAAGAACAAGGATATCCACAAGATAATCGCCACTGACAGGTTAGCTGTCAGGTTAGTTTTATCCCGCCCAGCCGCTGCCTGATAGCTGGTCATACTGATAAATACCGGCAATATACCTACCGGGTTTACCAGTGCAAATAAGCCAACAAAAAACTTGATGTAACCTGAAAGGTCCAACAATGATTGACTCACACATCACTCCGCGCAATAGCTGATAAAAACGTCACAGATAACAGGCCATTATAATTTAATGCCCCAAGACAACACACCTTATGGCCCGTGCCTGGAAAATTCGCGACAAAAATAATGTCGCTACCATGCAGAATGGCACCTGCATTATTCAAGCCTCTGACCACAGTTCTTTTCACTAAAAATCACCCTTAGGGCGCTCTTCTACAGATGTGCGCGCTAATGTAATGGAATTAGTCATAGGAATCTATGTAATAAAACAGCATTTATACAAGGTAAATTTTTACCGTTTAAAATGATAACTCTTGTTAATGCCCTGTGGTGTTAATGAAGCTTTAACGTCATGAATTATCAATTTATTCACGTTAATGATAATTACTCTCAACAAATAATTGCTGAATGGTGTCAGCTTGACGATTTTGTGATTTAAATCACGAAAAACATACCTAAGAATAGTTAAGCTCTGAGCAGTGGTAGAGAGTAAGTTCACTAAGAAACAGAGTATAAAGGTTGAAAATGATATTTTCCCCCTCATCTTATTCTTAGTGGAACAAAAGCTCTTTCAGTAAATCAGCGGTAAAAAATGGCAAAGTAAGCTATAAAACTAGCTCTATTTGACCTTACGGCATACTAGAGCCTGACTATACTAGTTGCTTCAACAGCTCATTTACTAAAAGAGTTTAACATTATCAGGAGAGCATTATGGCTGTAACGAATGTCGCTGAACTTAACGAGCTAGTAGCACGCGTCAAGAAAGCCCAGCGCGAGTATGCCAACTTTACTCAAGAGCAGGTTGATAAAATCTTCCGTGCCGCAGCTCTGGCTGCAGCGGATGCCCGTATTCCCCTGGCCAAACTGGCGGTAGAGGAATCAGGTATGGGTATTGTTGAAGATAAAGTGATCAAGAATCACTTTGCTTCTGAATACATCTACAATGCCTACAAAGATGAAAAAACTTGTGGCATTTTAGAAGAAGATAAAACCTTCGGTACAATTACTATCGCTGAACCTATTGGTTTAATCTGCGGTATCGTACCAACAACTAACCCGACTTCTACCGCTATCTTCAAGGCATTAATTAGCCTTAAAACGCGTAACGGTATCGTATTCTCTCCACATCCACGTGCTAAAGACGCAACCAATAAAGCTGCAGATATCGTGCTTCAAGCCGCTATTGCCGCAGGTGCGCCAGCAGATATTATTGGCTGGATTGATGCGCCAACAGTTGAGCTGTCTAACCAACTGATGCACCACCCTGACATTAACCTGATTCTGGCAACCGGTGGCCCAGGCATGGTTAAAGCAGCTTACAGCTCAGGTAAACCGGCTATCGGTGTTGGTGCGGGTAACACTCCTGTTGTGGTTGACGAAACCGCTGATATTAAACGTGTTGTTGCATCTATCTTGATGTCAAAAACCTTTGATAATGGTGTGATTTGTGCCTCTGAACAATCTATCATCGTGGTTGATTCAGCTTACGACGCAGTTCGCGAGCGCTTCTCTTCCCATGGTGGCTACCTGTTACAAGGTAAAGAGCTGAAAGCAGTTCAGGATATCATCCTGAAAAATGGCGGTTTGAATGCCGCTATCGTTGGTCAGCCAGCAACTAAAATTGCTGAAATGGCTGGCATTAAAGTTCCTAGCAACACCAAAATTCTTATCGGTGAAGTTAAGGTTGTTGACGAGTCAGAACCATTTGCTCACGAAAAACTGTCGCCTACTTTAGCGATGTATCGTGCGAAGAGTTTTGAAGACGCAGTTGATAAAGCGGAAAAACTGGTAGAAATGGGGGGTATCGGCCATACATCTTGCCTGTATACCGACCAGGATAACCAACCTGCACGCGTTAAGTATTTCGGCGATAAAATGAAAACCGCCCGAATTCTAATCAACACCCCTGCCTCTCATGGTGGTATCGGTGACCTGTACAACTTCAAAGTGGCGCCATCTCTGACGCTAGGTTGTGGTTCATGGGGTGGTAACTCCATCTCTGAAAACGTTGGGCCGAAACACTTGATCAACAAGAAAACTGTGGCTAAGCGAGCAGAAAACATGTTGTGGCATAAACTACCGAAATCTATTTACTTCCGTCGTGGCTCTCTGCCTATCGCGTTGGAAGAAGTGGCAACTGACGGTGCAAAACGTGCCTTCATCGTGACTGACCGCTATCTGTTCAACAACGGTTATGCCGATCAAATCACCAGCGTGCTGAAATCTCACGGTATCGAGACTGAAGTCTTCTTCGAAGTAGAAGCGGACCCTACCCTGAGCATCGTGCGCAAAGGTGCCGAGCAGATGAACTCCTTCAAACCAGACGTGATCATTGCGCTGGGTGGTGGTTCACCGATGGATGCTGCCAAAATTATGTGGGTCATGTACGAGCACCCTGAAACCCACTTCGAAGAATTGGCATTACGCTTTATGGATATCCGTAAACGTATTTACAAGTTCCCGAAAATGGGTGTGAAAGCGAAAATGATCGCGGTAACCACCACATCAGGTACCGGTTCAGAAGTGACGCCATTTGCGGTAGTTACCGACGATGCCACAGGCCAGAAATATCCATTGGCTGACTACGCATTGACTCCAGACATGGCAATCGTTGATGCCAACCTGGTTATGAATATGCCTAAGTCTTTATGTGCCTTCGGTGGTCTGGACGCAGTAACTCATGCTCTGGAAGCTTATGTTTCTGTATTGGCGAATGAATATTCTGACGGCCAGGCTCTGCAAGCGCTGAAACTGCTGAAAGAATTCCTGCCAGCCAGCTACAATGAAGGTGCTAAAAACCCAGTGGCTCGTGAGCGTGTGCATAATGCCGCAACCATCGCGGGTATCGCTTTTGCTAACGCCTTCTTGGGTGTCTGCCACTCAATGGCCCATAAACTGGGTTCTGAGTTCCATATCCCGCATGGCTTAGCCAACGCCATGTTGATTTCTAACGTTATTCGCTATAACGCGAATGACAACCCAACTAAGCAGACTGCTTTCAGCCAATATGACCGCCCACAAGCGCGCCGTCGTTATGCTGAAGTTGCAGATCATCTGGGTCTGAGTGCTCCGGGCGACCGTACTGCACAGAAAATTCAGAAACTGCTGACTTGGTTAGATGAAATCAAAGCAGAGTTGGGTATCCCAGCATCAATTCGTGAAGCTGGCGTTCAAGAAGCTGATTTCTTAGCTAAAGTAGACAAACTGTCTGAAGATGCATTTGATGACCAGTGTACCGGTGCTAACCCACGTTACCCGCTGATCTCTGAGTTGAAACAGATTTTGATGGATACTTATTACGGCCGCGAATTTAGCGAAGAACTTGACCGTGAAGAAGTTGCTGTTACAGCAGCTCCGGCACCAAAAGCTGAAAAGAAAGCCAAGAAATAATAGTAATCTTAATGTGTAACCCCCATTTATAGCTGGGGGTTACACAACAGAAGATATAGCCCCCAATTGCCATTGCTGTTGGGGGTTTCTTTTTATAAGCACACTTAAAAACATTTGGTATATAACCGCTCAAATCGCCATAGTCCGCTCCTACGGACCACGCATCTAATCCCCTGACTAATCTCAATACGGCTTGCCACATCGCCACCAACCCCTGCTATACCCAAGCTAATGCGTTATAACGTCATCCCCCGAATCGACTATGGATTAAGGAGACATTAGGATCAACATCGTGTCTTTTATTAATTTTGTAAAATTGTAGAAAATGTGGCGATAAAACCAAAATAATGACCCAGTCCAGGATATAGCGTTAAACCAAGGCTTTTCACCCCGCATAAATACGAGGGATAAAGCTGTATGGCTTCATATGACGTAAACTCAGCAAAAGGTTAGTTACCCCACAGCTTCAATAAGAAATCCCGTGAGGCATCCTTGGTGGACAATGAGTATCTAGGAAGGATTTTGGAGAGAAGCCGCTTTAATCGCCTCTTTATAATGGCGGCGACAAACAGAAACGTAGCTTTCGTTGCCACCAATAACGACTTGTTCGCCGTCATGCACAGCTCTGCCCTGTTCGTCTAACCGCAGCACCATGTTTGCTTTGCGGCCACAATGACAAATTGTTTTCAGTTCAACCAATTTGTCAGCCCACGACAACAAGTATTTGCTACCGGGAAATAGTTCACCGAGAAAATCGGTACGCAAACCGTAACACAATACCGGGATATGCAGTTCATCCACCACCTGACACAATTGCTGAACTTGCTCTTTGGTCAAAAATTGGCATTCATCTAGCAAAATACAATGAACGGGCTTTTCCTGATGCTCAGTGGCAATAATGGATAATAGTGAAGTTCCACTATTATAAAGCAGTGCCTGCGAGGACAGGCCAATACGCGAACTGACAGTCCCGACACCAAAGCGATTATCTATCTCTGCGGTAAACACCAAGGTACGCATGCCCCGCTCTTGGTAGTTATAAGAAGACTGCAACAGCGCGGTGGATTTCCCTGCATTCATCGCAGAGTAATAAAAATAAAGTTGAGCCATGGGCCCGTAACTCCAGTGGTATAATAAATGGTCACAATGACAACGAGTACCAAGTTTATCATAAATTCAGACTTTACGAGGAGCAGACTACTTCTCTATATTACTGTTTTCTATATTAAGTAATGGTAGCGTTAATGTAGCTGCCGACACTTTCATTTGAAGCACCTTGCTATTATTAGGTACATTACATGACCAATCTCACAATATTGATACAGCGAACGTATGCTGCTTGAACATTAACCAGATTAGGTGCGTGGGATAGCAATAGGGTTGGATAGGATGTACCGCGATTGGTTCATTAATGATACAAGTAATGTATTACCATGGTTAATTGGTAAAATAGTGATAACAAATATTGTCAGAACCTGATAAATCCAATACAGCATGCTTTTTTTACCTTACTCAACCTTTCATCGCAGCTATATCAATATCGCACTTTTTGCATGATCAGTTATTGCACACGCTAGCACGATAAGTCGTCTATTTTTGCTTTATTGATATAAAGCAAACTTATAACTTAGTGAGAAAATCATGTTTTCGCGTAGGGTCATTAGCGAGCAAAATGAACTTTTACGTTAAAAACACTACGGAGAATAACAAACCGCCATCGCTTATTAGTAGAAAGCAGCAACTTTTCGCTAATAAAATACGTAAATTCGAGGATGCTAATCAAATTGGCTATTGCAGAAATTAAAATAGCACTCTATTATTATCCAGACGCCCCCCCACCAATTATAATTTGAGACCAGGACAATGAGCGAAGCGTTAAAGATTCTTAACAACATCCGTACTCTGCGTGCACAAGCGCGTGAATGCACTCTTGAAACTTTAGAAGAAATGCTGGAGAAGCTTGAAGTGGTCGTTAACGAACGCCGCGAAGAAGATTCTCAAGTACAAGCTGAAATTGAAGAACGCACACGTAAATTGAGCCAATACCGTGAAATGCTTATTGCAGACGGTATTGATCCAAATGAACTGCTGCAAACTATGAGTGCAACTAAAGCTACAACTAAAGCTAAGCGTGCTGCACGCCCAGCTAAATATAAGTATGTAGACGAGAATGGCGAAACTAAAACCTGGACAGGCCAAGGCCGTACTCCAGCAGTGATTAAGAAAGCCATTGAAGACGAAGGTAAATCACTGGATGATTTCC
>NZ_JAZGQA010000092.1:0-17568 GCF_048593855.1 Yersinia sp. 2542 StPb PI | reverse complement strand
CTATTAAAATATTAAACAGTATTTCTTCTTGTCGGCTGAATTCCTCCGGCTTAGCCTTTAAATAAGACTTATCGTTAGGATCATGATTAACTAATTCTTTGATAGTGCAAAAAGTTTGAGAAACAATACCCACTAAACCCATAAATACCACCTTAAAAAACATTTCCCATAATGAATACGTTCATTAATGGTGCTGCCTATAAAGTCTGTATTTTATGCTGGCTTAAATAGCGGCCATATCCACTATTTACCCCACCCCCACCTTAAATAACCTTAATTTCAGCACAGAGTAAAAAAACAAAACCCCCTGCAAGTTTCAGCTTACAGGGGGTTGGCATGACAAACTTAACGCAGTATTACATCAGTGGCTGAGCCATCTGAACCAGCGAAATCAGCGGTTGCGGGTAAATACCCAGGAACAGCACCAGAATCGCGGAAATCAGCACTACCACACCACCGGCAGTCAATGCCCAGTTGCTTGGTGTGTCACGCACCAGTGTTTCCGGCGCGCTGAGGAACAGGCTCACCGTCACACGCAGATAGTAGTACAGGCCGATGGCACTGCCTAAGACCACCGCACCAGTCAACCACCACAGGTTGGCACTCACACCCATTGCGACCACAAAGAACTTACCAATAAAGCCCAACGTCATTGGGATACCGGCCAGTGATAGCATCATTACGGTCATCACCGCCGACAGAATTGGCTTGTGCCAGAACAGACCACGGTAAGAGAACAGCGATTCTGCATCCGGGCCTTTGTACGGGCTGGACATCAAGCTAACCACACCGAACGCACCCAAGCTGCTGAACAGGTAACCGGCCAGATAAACACCGACGGTTTCCAGTGCCAACTGATGGGTCTGCACCGCCACCAGCGCAATCAGCAAGTAGCCAAGGTGCGCGATAGAAGAGTAACCCAGCAGACGCTTGATGTTGGTCTGGCTGATAGCCATTAAGTTACCGAACAGTATTGATGCCACCGCAATCAAGGAGAGCACCAAACGCACCGCTTCACTGTCGGCAGCCGGCGCGTACAGGAACAAGCGCATGACTACCGCAAAGATGGCAATCTTACTGGCGGTCGCCAGGAAGGTAGATACCGGAGCGGGAGCCCCCTGATACACATCAGGCGTCCACAGTTGGAACGGCACCAGCGACAACTTAAAGCCAAGACCAACAATCATCATCCCGAGGCCCGCCAGAATCAGCGGCTGGTGGATAGCGGAGTCACTTAGGCTTTTGCCCAGACCGGCGAAAGACAAACTGCCAGACTCCGCATACAGCAGCGCCATCCCGAACAGCAGGAATGACGATGCCGCCGCAGACAGCAGCATGTATTTGATACTGGCTTCCAGTGAACGCTTCTGGCGATAGGCATAACCAATCAGGCCAAACAGCGGCAGGGAGATAAGCTCAATACCCAGGAACAGCGACGCCAGATGGTTGGCACTGGCTAACAGAATGCCGCCCATGGTAGCAATCAGCACCAACAGGTAGAACTCCTCGCGGTTATCTGGATAGCCATTTAGCCAAGGATAAGCAAAAGTGCTGGTTGCCAGACTGGCAACAATCACCAGCCCGGTATAGAACATCGCATAGCCGTCAACCCGCATCAGCGGCGTGACATCCATCGGCCCGACCTGGCCGACAAAATAGAGTGACAGCAGCGCCAGGTTAAGCCCGATGACCGTCAGGGTGGCGTTAATAAAGTGATCGCGTCGCCACGCAATGGAGAGCATCACAACCACCACCGTCAATCCGACGATCAACAGCGGTAGCATTGCGATCAGTTGTTGAGGAGTTATTGTCATGGCGAATTACGGCCTTGTAGTTGTAATAGATGAAGCATTGAACCACTGCTGTACATTACTCATCGCAGCATGGGAGGTGTCAAGAATCGGCTGCGGGTAAACCCCCAGCAACACTAATAACACCACTAACAGCAGGATGATGGACAGTTCCCTTGCGCTCATGCCCGGTAACGCTTCTTGTGATTTTGGCGCACCGTAATAAGCACGCTGCATCATGATAAGCGAATAAACCGAAGCAAAGACCAGACCAAAGGTAGAGATCACGGTAATCACCGGAACCACCTGGAAGCTGCCAAACAGGATCATAAACTCGCCGACGAAGTTACCGGTGCCCGGCATCCCCAGTGTAGCTACCGCGAAGAACAGCGATAGTGCAGGCAAGTATTTGATTCGGCCCCACAGGCCGCCCATCTGACGCATGTCACGGGTATGCAGGCGCTCATACAACTGGCCACAGATGATGAACATACCGGCGGCAGACAAGCCGTGGGCAATCATCTGGATAACCGCACCTTGATAAGCCAGTTGGCTGCCGGTATAGATGGCAATCAATACAAAGCCCATGTGCGACACGCTGGTATAAGCAATCAGGCGTTTGATATCAGTCTGACAGAAGGCCATCCACGCACCGTAGAAGATACCGATGACACCTAACCACATGGCGATAGGTGCAAACTCATGAGAGGCGTTCGGGAACAGCGGCAGACTAAAGCGCAGTAAACCATAAGCTGCGGTTTTCAGCAAAATCCCCGCCAGGTCAACAGAACCTGCGGTTGGTGCCTGACTGTGTGCATCTGGCAACCAACCGTGCAGTGGCACAACCGGCATTTTTACCGCAAAGGCGATAAAGAAGCCCAGCATCAGTAGATATTCCACATTGTGGGACATCGGCGTCTTCAACAGATCTTCGTAGTTGAAGGTCCAAATACCGGTGGCGTTGTAGTGCACAAACACCAACCCCAAAATGGCAATCAGCATGATAAGACCGCTGGCCTGGGTATAGATGAAGAACTTGGTTGCCGCCGCGATACGGGTTTTACCGTCTGATGCTTTGTGACCCCACAAGGCAATCAGGAAGTACATCGGCACCAACATCATTTCCCAGAAGAAGAAGAACAGGAACATGTCGATGGCGAGGAACACGCCGATAACCCCACCCAGAATCCACAATAGATTCAGGTAGAAGAAGCCCTGATTGCGCTGAATTTCACGCCACGAACAGAGGATAGCCAGCACACCTAGCAGGCCGGTTAGCACCACCATCAGCAGTGATAACCCATCCAGCGCCAGATGGAATTCAATACCAAACCGTGGGATCCACGGCAAGATGAACTCTGATTGCCACTGCGGGATACCCGCTGGGTTAACCAGTGAATAGTTGCCCTGCCCCCACAACAGCAAGGAGAGCACCAATGTCAGCCCCATCGCGAATAGCGCTATCCAACGCGGTACCTTAGTACCGAAGCGCTCACACTGCCAAGACAGCAGGCCGCCGATAAAGGGGAGAAGAATTAGCCAAGGTAATAGCATGGCGTTTTGTGTCCCTAATTAAACGAAAAGCAACAGAGCCAGTACGACGACTGCACCCAAACCCATAGACGCGACATACCAACGCACCTGTCCATTTTCACTGAGCGTCAAACCGCGATTACTCCAGCGCGAAAGTATCGCCGGGGTATTCATCAGTGAGTTCAGCGGATCACGCTGCAATAGCCTTGCAATCCACAAATACGGGCGGACAAACACATTGTGGTACAGCCAGTCGAAGCCCCACGCATGGAACCACCAGACCGTAAAGAAGCGGCCCGGCGCACTTTGCGCGATGCTGTTGACCAACTGACGCTTGCCCAGATAGAGTGCCGCAGCCAGTGCAATCCCGATAACCACTAACACGCCGGAGAAGATTTCCAATGGCATTTTACCCTCTTCACCGAAGTGAAGCTCTGGCAACACACCCGCCAGCGGTGGTGTTATCAGCGCGCCGACGAAAGTCGACAGCACCAGCAGCACCATCAGCGGCAGGCTGTGAGTGATCCCTTTAACCGGATGCGCTTTGGTTTTTGGCTCGCCGTGGAACACAATGAAAATCATACGGAAGGTATACAGCGCGGTGAGGAATGCCCCAACCAGCCCGGCGACCATCAGATTGATATGACCACTGGCCAATGCGCCCCACAGAATTTCGTCTTTACTGTAGAAGCCTGCGGTAACCACTGGCAGTGCAGCCAATGCCGCGCCACCCACCAGGAAGCAGATATAAACCAATGGGATCGTCTTGCGCAGACCGCCCATTTTGAAAATATTCTGCTCGTGGTGACAGGCCAGAATCACTGAACCCGAAGAGAGGAACAGTAACGCTTTAAAGAAGGCATGGGTCATCAGGTGGAAAATGGCGGCATCCCACGCCTGAACGCCCAGCGCCAGGAACATGTAGCCAATCTGGCTCATGGTGGAATAAGCCAGCACCCGCTTGATGTCGGTTTGCACCAGCGCGGCAAAGCCTGCCAGCACCAGGGTTACCGCACCGATAATGCCCACTAAATGCAGCACTTCAGGCGCCATCAGGAACAAGCCGTGGGTACGCGCAATCAGGTAGACGCCCGCAGTCACCATGGTTGCTGCATGGATAAGC
Source organism: Yersinia sp. 2542 StPb PI (assembly GCF_048593855.1). Classification (NCBI taxonomy): domain Bacteria; kingdom Pseudomonadati; phylum Pseudomonadota; class Gammaproteobacteria; order Enterobacterales; family Yersiniaceae; genus Yersinia; species Yersinia sp. 2542 StPb PI. The sequence continues at coordinate 13,122 of NZ_JAZGQA010000092.1, read as the reverse complement.
GCGGAGACCGGGGTTGGGCCTGCCATTGCATCGGCCAACCAGGTTTGTAACGGCAACTGTGCCGATTTACCCACCGCACCACCGAGCAACATCAGCGTCGCCCAGGTAATGGCGGTAGAGCCCATTTCCAGTTTCTGCGGTGCCAATACCATCAGCTCGCGAATATTCAGCGTACCCAGTTCTTGGTAAAGGATGAACAGGGCAATGGCGAGGAATACGTCACCAACGCGGGTCACGATAAAGGCTTTCATCGCCGCCGCGCCGTTGGCCGGATTGGTGTAGTAGAAACCGATCAGCAGGTAACTGCACAGACCCACCCCTTCCCAACCCAGATACATCAGCATCAGGTTATCTGCCAACACCAAAATCACCATGCTGGCGATAAACAGGTTGGTGTAGGCGAAGAAGCGAGAGTAACCCTCCTCCCCACGCATATACCAAGAGGCATACATGTGAATCAGGAAACCCACGCCGGTGACCACAGACAACATGGTCAGCGACAGGCCATCCAGTGTCAGGGTCAACGGAATGTTGAAGGTGCCAACCGACATCCAGTTCCACAACGTCTGGTTAAAGACTTGGACACCGGTGGCCTTTTGGCTGAGAAAATCCACAGCAACATACAGTGTGACCAACGCCGTCAGGCCAATCGATCCCACCCCGACCGTGGCTGAGGTATTTTCAGACCAGCGCCCACGGGAGAATGCCAACAGCAAGAAGCCCAGCAGTGGCAGCAGAATTGTTAAATATAATAGGTTCATCCGCGCATCTCACTGACTGTATCGATATTCAGAGTATGACGGCGACGATATAGCTGTAACAGCAATGCCAAGCCAATACTGGCCTCCGCTGCTGCCAGCGTGATCGCCAGGATATACATCACCTGACCGTCAGCCTGACCCCAATAACTGCCCGCCACAACAAAGGCGAGCGCCGCTGCGTTGATCATCACTTCAAGGCTTATCAGCATAAACAACAGATTGCGACGAATCAGCAACCCCGTCAGCCCTAGCACAAACAGTATGGCCGCCAGAATCAGGCCATGTTGTAGAGGGATCATGCTTGTTCCTCCGTTTTTCTTTTCGCGCTGTCGCTCGCGCCCATCACGTCACCCGGCTTATGTTCGCGCCCGATATGGAAGGCAACCACCAGGCCGGCCAGCAACAACATTGACGCCAGTTCAACTGCCAGCACATAAGGACCAAACAGGCTGATACCCACAGCTTTGGCATCGACCATTTCACCGCTAATACCGGAATCAGTCACTGAACTGATGGCATAAATCAGTACCGACAGCAGCACCAGTGCTAGCAAGCCAGGGCCAATCCACAGACTCGGTTTCAGCCAGTCGCGCTCTTGTTGTTCGACGTTGCCCAAGTTCAGCATCATCACCACGAACACGAACAGCACCATAATGGCCCCGGCGTAGACGATGATTTCCAACGCACCGGCGAAATAAGCACCCAGCGAGAAAAACACCGCCGAAATAGCCAGTAAAGAGATAATCAGGTACAGCAGCGCATGTACCGGGTTGGCGTGAGTGATGACGCGAATAGTCGCCACCACTGCCACCAATGCTGCAATATAAAATGCAAATTCCATGGAAAGCGGCTCCTAAGGCATCAGACCTTTAACGTCAATCGGTTTGGCTTCGTTTTCGGCTTCGCCTTTCTGCTTGCCGTCTACTGCCATACCGGACATCCGGTAGAAGTTATATTCAGGATATTTACCCGGGCCGGAGATCAACAAGTCTTCTTTCTCATACACCAGATCCTGACGCTTAAATTCACCCATTTCGAAATCCGGCGTTAGCTGGATAGCAGTTGTTGGGCAAGCCTCTTCACACAAACCACAGAAAATGCAGCGGGAGAAGTTGATACGGAAGAACTCAGGATACCAGCGGCCATCTTGGTGCTCAGCTTTCTGTAATGAGATACAGCCAACCGGACAAGCAACAGCGCACAAATTACAAGCAACGCAGCGCTCTTCACCGTCAGGGTCACGCGTTAACACGATACGACCACGGTAGCGCGGCGGCAGGTAAACCGGCTCTTCAGGATACATTTGGGTTTCACGCTTGTGGAAGGCATGAAGGCCAATCATCCACAGGCTGCGCACTTGGGTGCCGAAGCCAACCACTAACTCTTTCAACGTCATGGTTCATTCACCCCTTATTGAGCGTTGTACAAAATGACCGCGGCAGTCGCCAGCAGATTCAGCAGGGTCAACGGCAGACAAACTTTCCAGCCGAATGACATCACTTGGTCATAACGTGGGCGCGGCAAGGATGCACGGATCAGAATGAACATCACCATGAAGAAAGCCGTTTTCAGCGCAAACCAGATAAATGGCGGCAGGAACGGACCTTGCCAACCACCGAAGAACAGAGTGACTATCAGAGCAGAGACGGTCACGATACCGATATATTCACCGACGAAGAACAGACCGAATTTCATACCGGAATATTCAATGTGGTAACCATCGGCCAGCTCTTGTTCAGCTTCTGGCTGGTCAAAGGGATGACGGTGACATACTGCAACACCCGCAATGGCAAAGGTCAGAAAACCAAAGAATTGCGGAATAACATTCCAGACGTGTTCCTGAGAGTTAACAATATCCTGCATATTGAACGAACCCGCCTGTGCGACTACGCCCATCAATGATAAGCCGAGGAACACTTCGTAGCTCAGGGTTTGCGCCGATGCACGCATCGCCCCTAACAGAGAATATTTGTTATTACTGGACCAACCAGCGAACAGCACGGCATATACCGTCAGCCCGGCCATCATCAGAAAGAACAGAATACCGATATTAAGGTCCGCAACCGCCCAGGTCGGGCTGACCGGGACGATGGCGAAAGAGAGCAGCAGTGAGGTAAAGGCAATCACCGGGGCCAGCGTAAAGATAGCCTTGTCGGAGAAGCGCGGAACCCAGTCCTCTTTGAAGAACATTTTGATCATGTCAGCAACCAACTGCAATGACCCGCCCCAACCGACACGGTTTGGCCCGTAACGGTTCTGGAACAAGCCCAGCAGGCGACGCTCGCCGAAGCTCATAAATGCGCCGCAGGTCACCACCACCAACAAAATCACTACCGCTTTCAGGACAGAGATTAAAATCTCAATCAATTCAGGGGTAAACCAGCTCATAATACTGCCTCCCGCAGATTCTCAACCAGCGCGCCCACCATAATCGGCGGAATGCCCGGTAAGCCAAGCGGCAAGCCGACCTGACCCCGAGCCAAGGTTTCACTCAGACGCACTGGCAGACGCAATGTCTGACCGGCACAGTTGAACTCCACCAGCGTACCGAGGTTAACCCCGAGCGTTGCAGCATCGGCTGGATTGACCATCACATAAGGTGCTGGCATGCGCTGCTGGATGACATCTGAGCGCTGCGACATCTCTTCGCTACCAAATAAATGGTAGTAAGGGGCAATCTGCCAGCCATCAGCCTGCGCGGTAAAGGCTGCCGGTACTGAATCAAAGTAACCGAGCGTCCCCTCACCTGCTTCAATCAGGCGCACACCCGGATCACCAAAGCGCAAGCTCCCCCCCACTTCAGCCTGGAATTTGTTCCATGCCTGCGGTGAGTTCCAGCCCGGTGCCCAGGCAAATGGGATCTGCTGACGATCGGCCAATGGGCTGTTGTTCCCTTCCATTGAGAAAGCGAACGGCGTGTCGATATCCTGTGGCTGACGCGGTTCATGCACACTGATATCCGCGCGCATAGCCGTGCGGCCGCTGTAACGGATAGGTGAACGCGCCAGTTTCTGACCACGTATACGGAAGGTCGCATCCGGTGCCGCTTCAACAATACCTTCCAACTGTGGTAATGCGCGAACACAAGCCGCAATCACGTGATCCAGTTGCGTCCAGTCCACATGGCGATTGGTATAGGTTGAATGCAGCGAGTGCAGCCAGCGCCAGCTTTCCAGCATGATGCTGTTGTTTTCCGGTTTTTTCGGGTCGTCGTAATAGGTTGGATCGTAAACCTGGAAGAAACGCTGAGCGCGGCCTTCCTGATTGACCAGCGTACCGTCGCTTTCAGCAAAGCTGGCGGCAGACAGAATCAAATCTGCTTTTGCCATGATCGCGGTGCGTTGATGATCAACCACGATCACGTTGGCTGCTTGCTCCAGCGCGGCGTCAACTTTGTCTTGCGCCGCATGGCGATAGAGGTCGTTCTCCATCACGATAACGCTGTCAGCATCACCACGGGTCAACAATTCCAGCGCACTCTCCAGTGAACCACCGCCAATCATGGTCAAGCCGATGCTGTTCGCTGCACTGGCAACAAAGGTGATACCCACATCAGAGCCACGGCCTTTCAGCGCGGTTGCCACGTTAGCTGCCGCAGCAATGATGGCTTCGCTGCCTGCATTGCTGCCGGTCACGATCAGTGGTTTCTTCGCGCCCGCCAGGGCCTGCACGATGATATCCACTTTGCCTTTCAGCGCAGGGTCCAAATCCGTGACAGCCGGTGACGATGCATCCAGCGCGTTAGCGATAGCAAAGCCTAAACGTGCCTGATCATCCACCGGTGCGCGGTAGTTCCACGCCGCGATATCATCCATACGGGTGTTATCAACGTTAGTGATAAACAGCGGATGTTTAGCGTGCTGACCGATATTCATAATCGCCGCGATTTGCCAGTCAGCCACTTTCTGTGCTGCAGCCATTTCACGGGCTTTGCCTTTCACCGCCTGACGGACAGACAGTGCGATACGTGCGCCAGTCTGGGTCAAATCCTCACCCAGAATCAGCACCGCATCGTAGCTTTCAATCTCGCGCAGCGATGGTGTGTAAACCCCACCTTCTTGCAGCACTTTCAGCATCAGTTGCAGGCGTTGTTGTTCACTCGCGGCAATACCGGTATAAAAGTTTTCCGCACCGACCAGCTCGCGTAACGCGAAGTTACTTTCCAGGCTGGCACGCGGTGAACCGATACCGATGGTTTTCTTCGCCTGACGTAAAATATCCGCCGCCCCCTGCATTGCCTGTTCGGCATTCAGGTGGATCCAGTCATTACCACGCAATTGTTGTGGCTGACGTGGGCGGTCTTTCAGGTTGACATAGCCATAGCCAAAGCGGCCACGGTCACACAAAAAGTAGTGGTTGACGCTGCCGTTATAGCGGTTCTCGATGCGGCGCAATTCACCGTAGCGTTCGCCAGGGCTGGTGTTACAACCCACGCTGCACTGCTGGCAGATACTTGGCGCAAACTGCATATCCCATTTACGGTTATAACGTTCGGAATGGGTTTTATCGGTGAATACTCCGGTCGGGCACACTTCTACCAGGTTGCCAGAGAACTCGCTTTCCAGCGTGCCACTCTCAGTACGACCAAAGTAGACGTTGTCGTGCGCGCCATAAACACCCAGATCGGTGCCATCAGCGTAATCTTTGTAGTAACGCACACAACGATAACAGGCTATACAGCGGTTCATTTCGTGTGAGATGAACGGACCGAGATCCTGATTCTGATGAGTACGTTTACTGAAGCGATAGCGGCGGAAACTGTGTCCGGTCATCACTGTCATATCTTGCAGATGACAGTTACCCCCTTCTTCACAGACCGGGCAATCGTGTGGGTGGTTAGTCATCAACCATTCAACCACACTCTCACGGAACGCTTTGGCTTCGCCGTCATCAATGGAAATAAAGGTTCCATCGGTGGCCGGGGTCATACAGGACATCACCAAACGCCCACGGGTATCATCGGCGTTTTGGTATTGCTTTACCGCACATTGGCGGCAAGCGCCGACGCTTCCCAGCGCCGGATGCCAGCAAAAGTAAGGAATATCGAGTCCCAGGGAGAGACAAGCTTGTAACAGGTTGTCGGCCCCGTTTACGTCGTATTCTTTGCCGTCTACATGAATCGTAGCCATATGCATGCTTCCAAATGACCTACCTTACGGCAGGCGTTAATCCAAAATTCTGACCCCACGGCAAAACCGTAAGGGTATCTATGCTACCAGCGCGCTTTTAACAGGTTTGGTTGAATACCGGCTATGGCTCGGGTGTTGCCATAGTCCTTGTTCGCGATCCCGGCTTCGAATTCTTCGCGGAAATATTTGATAGCACTTTGTAGTGGTTCAACCGCGCCCGGCGCGTGAGCACAGAAGGTTTTGCCCGGCCCCAAGAAGCGGCAAAGTTGTTCCAGTGTCTCAATGTCGCCCGGCTGACCTTCGCCGCGCTCCAGTGCGCGCAGGATCTTCACGCTCCACGGCAACCCATCGCGGCAAGGAGTACACCAGCCACAGGATTCACGGGAAAAGAACTCTTCCAGATTGCGCACCAGCGGTACCATACCGATCTCATGGTCTACCGCCATCGCCAGTGCGGTGCCTAACCGGCTACCTGCTTTGGCAATATTCTCGAAGTCCATCGGTAAATCCAGATGATCAGCAGTCAGGAAGTCGGTCCCTGCCCCACCCGGCTGCCAGGCTTTGAATTTTAAGCCATCGCGCATGCCACCGGCGTAATCTTCCAGAATTTCACGCGCCGAAATACCAAAGGGCAGTTCCCACAGACCAGGGTTTTTCACCCGGCCAGAGAAGCCCATCAGTTTGGTACCGGCATCGTTACTCTTACCCGCCGTGATCCCCTGATACCAGTCAACGCCGTGCTCAAGAATGGCCGGAACGTTACACAGGGTTTCAACGTTATTGACGCAAGTCGGTTTGCCCCATACCCCGGACGATGCCGGGAAAGGCGGCTTGGAACGTGGATTGGCGCGGCGGCCTTCCAGCGAGTTAATCAGGGCGGTTTCTTCACCACAGATATAACGGCCAGCACCGGTATGAACAATCAGTTCAAAATCAAAACCGCTGCCCATGATGTTTTTGCCCAGCAAGCCGGCTTCGGTTGCTTCGCTTATCGCACGGCGCAAATGCACGGCAGCTTCGATATATTCGCCACGCAGGAAGATGTAGCCGCGGTAAGCTTTCAGCGCAAACGCACTGATCAGCATCCCTTCCACCAGCAGATGAGGCAATTGCTCCATTAGCAGACGGTCTTTATAGGTACCCGGCTCCATTTCATCGGCGTTACACAGCAGATAGCGGATGTTCATGCTTTCGTCTTTTGGCATCAGGCTCCACTTTAAACCGGTGGAAAAGCCTGCGCCGCCGCGCCCTTTCAGGCCAGCGTCTTTTACCAAATTGACAACATCAGGAGCTGCCATGCCTTTTAACGCTTTTTCAGCACCCAAGTAGCCGTTTTTGCTGCGATATTCATCCAGCCATACCGGTTGTTTGTCATCGCGCAAACGCCAGGTCAGCGGATGCATTTCTGGCGTGCGAATAACCTCTTTGGTAAAACCCGAATTAGTTGTCATGGATATTGCTCCAGTAACTTCTCAATATCTTCAGGTTTCAGATAGCTGTGGGTATCGTCGTCGATCATCATGGTCGGACCGCGATCACAGTTGCCCAAGCAGCAGGTTGGCAGCAACGTAAAGCGGCCATCAAACGTGGTCTGGCCCGGCTCAATACTGAGTTTCTTCGAAATCGCGGCCTGAATCCCTTGATAACCGGTGATGTGACACACCACGCTGTCACAATAACGGATCACATGACGCCCAACCGGTTGACGGAAGATCTGACTGTAGAATGTGGCCACACCTTCGACATCGCTGGCCGGGATACCCAGCACTTCAGCAATGGCGTGAATCGCCCCATCTGGCACCCAACCACGTTGTTTCTGCACAATTTTCAGTGCTTCGATCGACGCGGCGCGGGCATCTTCGTAATGGTGTTTTTCATGCTCGATAGCATCACGTTCTTCAGCACTCAACTCAAAAACTTCAGTTGTGGTCGCCGGTTCAGCCGCATTGACTGCCAGATCCACCACATTTTGGCTTTCGTTATGATTCTGAGTCTCTTTTTGGTAGCTCATAATTAGCGGTCCACATCAGACATTACAAAATCGATACTGCCCAGATAGACGATCAGGTCAGATACCAGGCTGCCACGGATAACCGAGGGGATCTGCTGCAAATGGGCATAGCTTGGCGTACGTATCCGGGTGCGATAGCTCATAGTGCTGCCGTCACTGGTCAGATAGTAGCTGTTGATCCCTTTGGTCGCTTCAACCATTTGGAATGATTCGTTGGCTGGCATTACCGGACCCCATGAAACTTGCAGGAAGTGGGTAATCAGCGTTTCGATATGTTGCAGCGTACGTTCTTTCGGCGGCGGCGTCGTCAGTGGATGGTCAGCCTTAAATGGCCCTTCTGGCATGTTTTTATAACATTGCTCCAGAATGCGCAGGCTTTGACGTAACTCTTCCACTTTCAGCATCACGCGGTCATAACAGTCGCCGTTATTCCCGACCGGAACTTCAAAATCAAAGTTTTCATAGCCGGAATACGGACGCCATTTACGCACGTCAAACTCAACCCCGGTGGCACGCAGGCCAGCCCCGGTCACACCCCATTCCAGTGCTTCTTTGGCATTGTAAGCAGCAACGCCGATAGAACGCCCTTTCAGGATACTGTTCTGCAACGCCGCTTTGACGTAGGAATCGAGCCGTTTTGGCATCCAGTCAAGGAAGTCACGCAGCAAACGTTCCCAGCCGCGTGGTAAATCATGCGCCACACCACCAATACGGAACCAGGCCGGATGCATACGGAAACCGGTAATCGCTTCAACCAAGTCATACACTTTCTGACGATCGGTAAAGGCGAAGAACACTGGCGTCATTGCGCCTACGTCCTGAATAAAGGTACTGATATACAGTAAGTGACTGTTGATACGGAATAATTCAGACAACATTACCCGGATGGTTTTAACGCGATCAGGAACCTCAATACCCGCCAGCTTTTCAACTGCCAGTACATAAGGCATTTCGTTAACACAACCACCCAGATATTCGATACGGTCGGTGTAGGGGATGTAGCTGTGCCAGGACTGGCGCTCGCCCATCTTCTCCGCACCACGGTGGTGGTAACCCACATCCGGTACGCAGTCGACAATCTCTTCACCATCAAGCTGTAACACGATACGGAACGCACCATGTGAAGAAGGATGGTTCGGACCGAGGTTAAGGAACATAAAGTCCTCGTTTTCGGTGCCGCGCTTCATCCCCCAATCTTCGGGTTTGAAGGTCAGAGATTCCATCTCCAGATCCTCTTTCTGCTTGGTCAGCACAAAGGGATCGAATTCGGTAGCACGCGCCGGGTAATCTTTACGCAGCGGGTGCCCTTCCCAAGTCTGCGGCATCATGATGCGCGTCAGATGTGGGTGACCATCGAAGGTAATACCGAACATTTCCCAAGTTTCCCGCTCATACCAATTAGCATTGGGGAAAATCTTAGTCGCTGTGGACACGTGCAAGTCTTTTTCAGACAGTGCCACTTTCAGCATAATGTCGCGGTTACGCTCGATGGAAAGCAGATGATAGAAAACAGAAAAATCCGCTTCAGGGAGGCCCTGGCGGTGAGTACGAAGACGCTCATCGACACCATGCAAGTCGAACAGCATGACATACGGCTTCGGTTGTTTTCTCAGGAACGTCATTACTTCCAGCAATTGCTCACGCTTTACCCATACCACGGGCATACCGGTACGGGTCGCTTGAACAACAAAGGCCTCAGGCCCAAAACGGTTCGACAGCTCGCTAATCACCGGATCATCGAGATGGTCACGGGTCTGCCATGCAGGCTGAGTGCTATCGGACGTCGTTAAATCGGTCATTATTTATTCACCACACTGTTTTTTCACCACACTGAATGTGTCATTTTGTGGTCATTTGCCGCACACATGTTCTGGAAGAAAATCATTCATTCCCAAAACAAATCACTTACGCACCGCGATCCTGAGCCGTTATTTTTTCCAAAATAACAAGCTTAGATCTCGTCAGGTGTACGCAGGTTAGTTACTGCAATTCGTTCAGCATGCTTACGTTCTCTTTCTGGTTGCATATTGGCGCGGTAAACGCCTTGGTCACCTACAACCCAAGAGAGAGGACGGCGCTCTTTACCGATAGATTCCTGTAGCAGTAACAGTGCTTGCATATAAGCTTCAGGGCGCGGTGGGCAGCCAGGAATATACACATCGACCGGTAGGAATTTATCCACGCCTTGTACTACGGAATAGATATCGTACATGCCGCCGGAGTTGGCACAGGCACCCATGGAGATAACCCACTTGGGTTCCAGCATTTGTTCATACAAGCGCTGAATAACCGGGGCCATTTTGGTAAAACAAGTGCCCGCCACGACCATGAAGTCAGCCTGACGCGGAGAAGCACGCAGCACTTCCGCACCGAAACGTGCCACATCATGTACGGCAGTGAACGAGGTCACCATCTCCACATAACAGCAGGAAAGACCGAAGTTATACGGCCAAAGAGAGTTCTTACGCCCCCAGTTCACCATGTCGTGCATGGCGTTCTCAAGTTTACCCATGTAAACACTACGGTGGACATGTTGCTCGAGAGGATCGCCGCTGACGGTTTCCTGAGTTTGCAGGGGGTAACGGTCATTCTCACCGTTAGGGTCTATGCGGGTGAGCGTATAGTCCATGTTAATGCCTCGCTGTATTTATTGACCACTATACCCTTTGTACTTAGAGCTGCAGGGTTGTTAGCTACTTTCACTCACCCGAATCACTGACTTGAGTCAGTTCATCGGGATTAATGAGCCTCATGGTTGAGACTCACCCTACGGGCTAGCATACATGCGGTTCAAATCGTGACCGATTTATCGCCCGCTTGCTGCCGACCTGCAACGCCAAGATCGTTAGGTATATCTTGTGGAGGACTGCTGGCGTATTTGACTATGCTCGGTTTGCTCACTCGGCGATTAGAACGCGTAGGAGTCCAATCCAGCGCGCCGATACGCACCAGATAAACCAAACCAGCCAAGAGCACCAAAATGAAAATGGTTGCTTCGATAAAGCCTACCCAGCCACTCTCACGAATAGAGATTGACCACGCATACAAGTACAGGGCTTCAACATCGAAAATAACGAAGAACATGGCGACCAGATAAAACTTGGCGGACAAACGCATACGCGCCGAGCCAACCGAGTCAATACCGGACTCATAGGGGACATTTTTGGCGCGGGCCCGAGCTCTCCCACCCAGAAAGAACGCACCCAATAGCATCAAGCCGCATAACCCGATAGCGCCGATCAGAAATACAGCGAACGCCCAATGATGAGCGATAACTTCAGTGGTTGTTGACATACTCATTGCTTACTCATCAAAAGTGGCGTCGGACATCCTGCTCTTATGTTGGCAATTAGTGCACCACATCGATTCAAAGGGAAGGATAAAAACCACACGAAACACACTGTCTTTACAACTGTTTAGCCAGTGTTTTACTGTGGGCTTTTTACTCCTTTCAGTAACCTTTTGTCAACTTTGACAAAAGTAACTACAGATTAATTTACAAACGCACGATCTTACTTAACATTTGGTGCGAAGTATAAAGCTAAATCGAGTCAGTAATTTGTTAAGTCAGAACATACACATATAACCCAACGTGGAAAGTTCGCTTTAACTATACCATTGTCTCAGGAATAACCGGTTCTTCCACTCACTAGCTAGGGGTATTTTTTTGATCCAGAACACGTTTTGAGTGTTATTTCATAAATATTCGGCATGAAAAGTTGTTTTTTTAAAAAAATAAATAATGGAACGCTGTTTTAATAAAAAACAAATAACAGAAAATGAGCAGAAATATTAACCACTGTCTTTATCTGGTTTATTCCCTCTGATCCAGTACGCAGATATACCGCTAAATGAAATAAAACGACGTTTGAAGCATGAAATTAAACTGGAGTAGTAGAAAACTGTTTTTTATAAAAGGTATAAATAAAAAAGCCCCTAAAATAAGGGGCTTACGATTTTTTAATCACGTTAGACGATCAACTGTTCTCGTCTATTAAATAATCAGAATCCAGCACTAAATCCGATCCAGACTGCAAACCATGTTGGTGGCCCGTCTGCATGGCATCGAAAATGGCTAAAGCCAATTCGTTGCCACACTGATTGTCTTTACATAATGCATAATGTGTTTCAGGCAACCGAGGTAGCCCTTCTGTTTCACCCAGTACGCGTAAATCAGGACTCATCATCTCTATTGGCCTGGCGGTCACACCCAGCCCTGCCCTGACTGCCGCACGAATGGCAGAAAGTGAAGAGGCTACATAGGCGATTCGCCATGCAATACCGGCTCTGGTCAGATTTTCTATTGCCATATCGCGAAATGGGCTTGGCTCATCCATCACCACTAACGGTACCGATTCACCGGACTGGAACTGATAGTCGGCGGAACAGTACCAAAGCGTAGGTGATGTCCTTAAGATCACATGAGGATGAGTGTCGACCTTGGCTGTAGTAATAGCCAGGTCCACTTCGCCATTACTCAGCATATCAGCGATAAATGGACTGCGTTTTACCCGCACATCTATCGCTAGCCGAGGATATAGCGTCGCCACTCGGTTCAGCAAGAAAGGCAACAACGTATCGGCAGTATCATCAGATGCGCCGATAATGAGTGACCCTTCTATATTGCTGTACATAAGTGACGTACAAGCTTCATCGTTGAAACGCAAAATTTTTCTGGCATAGCCAAGTAACTGGAGACCATGTTCAGTCAATAATTTGTTACGCCCATGGCGGGCAAATAACTCCTTACCGACTAACTGTTCTAACCGTTGCATTTGTTGGCTAACTGCTGACTGAGTGCGACAAACCGCTGCGGCAGCAGAGGCAAAAGTATTCAAGTCAGCAACAGCTACAAAGGTTCTAAGCAGATCGAGGTCGAGATTAATTATCGGACGATTTGCATTTGTCATAGTGTATTCTTCACTTTTTTGAATTCTAATTACAAACTACCCTGGTGTATAAGTATCGCGCCATCAATAAGGGACAACGCTAAGTATGACAGTACCCCACTCACTAGAGTAGGGCAAAAAATTTACTTATATTTCGTTACCGTTATCTCTTTTTATAAAAATCTATTGAGTAAGTTATGTATTCATTTGTGAATACGGTCATAAAAAACCACTAAATCTTCGATTAATGAAGATTTTTTTCCTTTAGGATCTTGCTTTTCCTCAGGCATTTTTAAGTGCTGCAATGCTATTTTAATTAAACAAATCCGCAC
>NZ_JAZGQA010000091.1:0-17668 GCF_048593855.1 Yersinia sp. 2542 StPb PI | reverse complement strand
TTGCTGCCTACCTGCAACTCCAATGACTTTTGGGAGTCTATTCGTCCTTGAAGCCGCAGGGGTGTTAGCTGCGTTCGCTCACCCGAATCACTGACTGATGTCAGCTCATCGGGATTTGCTTACTTGCTGCCTACCTGCAACTCCAATGACTTTTGGGAGTCTATTCGTCCTTGAAGCCGCAGGGGTGTTAGCTGCGTTCGCTCACCCGAATCACTGACTGATGTCAGCTCATCGGGATTTTCTTACTTGCTGCCTACCTGCAACTCCAATGACTTTTGGGAGCCCATTCGCACTTGAAGTGACAGGCGATTAACCAGTTGATAAGTGGGGAAATGTGCCGAATGGGTCGTAACGGCGTGAGCCGTCGAAGCGCCCATCGGTGCAGTCGCCCCGCAATCTCCGAGCTATAAAACAGGTTGCTGGCAGCCTTGTGAAGGAGTTTTAGTGGATAAAAATGGTCTCTGTCTGCGGGTAAAAGGTAAGGTGCAAGGCGTGGGGTTTCGCCCTTATATCTGGCAACTTGCCCACCGCTTTGCGCTAAGGGGCGATGTCAGTAACGACAGTGCGGGCGTGACGATTCACCTGTGGCAATCACCGGCGCTGGCGGATTTCTTACAGGCACTGCCGCGACATTGCCCGCCATTGGCACAAATTGATAGTGTCACCACCTCGCCCTACCATTGGGCGCAGCCGCCGCTGGATTTTGTGATTCATCACAGCGGTGCCGGGCAGATGGATACGCAAATTGTACCGGATGCTGCAACCTGCGACGCCTGTTTGGCTGAAATGAACCATCCTGCCAATCGTCGCTACCGCTACCCGTTTATCAACTGCACCCATTGTGGCCCACGTTTTACTATTATCCACCGCATGCCCTATGACCGGCCTTATACCGCCATGCGCGAATTCCCGCTATGTGCTGCCTGTCAGGCAGAATATGACCATCCGGCCGATCGCCGTTTTCACGCCCAACCCAATGCCTGTGCCGATTGTGGCCCGCAATTGTGGCTAACGGGGCGAGAGGGACAGCCGATTGCGCACAACTTCGCGGCGCTAGAGCAAGCCGCAGCCGCCCTGTTGGCAGGAGATATTGTTGCCGTCAAAGGGCTGGGAGGATTCCATCTGGCGGTAGATGCCACCAATGCTGCTGCGGTGGCCCGTTTACGGCAGCGCAAGCAGCGACCTTCCAAGCCGCTGGCGGTGATGTTACCGCACGCCGACTGGTTATCACGCTGCGTGCAAAGTAACGATAGTGCCGCGTTATTACGCGTGTTACGTAGCCCTGCGGCTCCGATTGTGTTGGTTTCGTCGCGGGCTGATAGCCCGCTGTGTACGGCGCTGGCACCGGGCTTACCTGAAATTGGCGTGATGCTACCCGCCAATCCGTTACAACATTTGCTGCTGCAACAGGTCGGACGGCCTCTGGTGATGACCTCCGGTAATGGCCGTGGTAAACCCCCGGCATTGAGTAATGAGCAGGCGCTTAGTGCTCTGAGAGATATTGCTGACCACTGGTTATTGCACGATAGGCAAATTGTGCAGCGGGCCGATGACTCATTAGTGCGACTCACCGGCAGCAGTGCTGAAATGCTACGCCGAGCCAGAGGGTATGTGCCAGATGCTTTCGAGTTACCTCCGGGATTTAGCCAGCAGCCAGCAGTTCTGGCGCTGGGTGCGGATATGAAAAACACGTTTTGCCTGTTGCGTGATGGTAATGCAGTGTTGAGTCAACATCTGGGGGATCTGGAAGACCGCGATATCGCACAGCAACAGCAGCAGTTAGTGGCGCTGTTTTGCGATATTTACCATTTCACACCACAGGTGATAGCGGTGGATGCTCACCCCGGATACGTCAGCCACCAATTAGGGAAAACCCTGGCAGCACAACGAGATATCCCTTGTGTCGACATACTACATCATCATGCCCATCTGGTGGCTTGTCTGGCAGAGCATGGCTGGCCTCGCGAGGGTGGGGCAGTGATCGGTGTGGCACTGGATGGGCTGGGTTATGGCGCTGATGGTCAATTATGGGGTGGTGAATGCCTACGAGTAGATTATACGAGCTGTGAATACATTGGTGGCTTGCCCGCGGTGGCACTACCCGGTGGCGATCTGGCCTCGCGTCAACCGTGGCGCAACCTGCTGGCCCAGTTACAGCGCTATGTCCCCAATTGGCAACATTTGCCTGAGAGTGCGGCGATTCCTCAGCCGGAGGGTAGGGTATTGGCGCGGGCGATTGAGCGGGGGATTAATGCGCCGT
Source organism: Yersinia sp. 2542 StPb PI (assembly GCF_048593855.1). Lineage (NCBI taxonomy): Bacteria > Pseudomonadati > Pseudomonadota > Gammaproteobacteria > Enterobacterales > Yersiniaceae > Yersinia > Yersinia sp. 2542 StPb PI. Next base: position 15,408 of record NZ_JAZGQA010000091.1, on the reverse strand, counting down.
TGGCCTCTTCAACTGGGCGCTTATTTGATGCAGTAGCGGCTGCGCTCAATCTTGCGCCGCTATCGATAAGTTGGGAGGGTGAAGCCGCCTGCCAGTTGGAAGCACTGGCGCGACAAAGTGCGGTTTCAGTGCAGCCAGTGACGATGCCGCTGTGCGATAACCAACTGGACTTAGCCACTTTCTGGCAGCAATGGTTGGCTTATGATGCCACTCCGGCTGAGCGGGCCTATGCGTTCCATTTTGCTCTGGCCCAAGGATTTGCTACTTTGGCGCGGCAGGCGGCCCAGTATTATCGTATTGATACTATTGTCTTTTCAGGTGGGGTGCTACATAACCGGTTACTGCGTGAGTTACTTAGCGCACAACTGCATGATTTCCAACTGTTGCTGCCCCAGCGCCTGCCTGCCGGTGATGGCGGGCTGGCTCTAGGGCAAGCACTGATTGCCGCTGCACGCAGCACTGGGTAGGGCCGACAACATACCACCAATGTGGAGTGAAGATTCCGGTTACTTGTGTTATTGCTGTTCAACGTCACGTAGCATCCTGTATACCCAGTAAACATACGTCTTAGAATAAGTAGAGGGTGAGTGACGCAGGACAAGTGCTTGATATTTGGCATTCAACACACCATGATTTGCGTAGCACGGTATGGGCTGACTTAATTGATGAAAAGGGGAGCACTGTGGCAGGTTACCAACCGCCTTATAGCATAACACCCAACATACTAAATCAGGTTGTTGAGGTCGGGGAACTATTGGGCCGTTGGGCTACGCAGGCTGAGCAATCTTCCACTTTGTTACGTAAAGAAAATCGTATTCGTACTATACAGGCATCGTTGGCAATCGAGCATAACAGTCTGACGACGGGACAAGTTACTGCGATCATGGAAGGTAAGCGGGTACTCGCACCGGCGAAAGATATCCAGGAAGTGCGCAACGCTATACTTGCCTATGAAAAGCTTCCCCACTGGCAAAGTCATCAACTTGATGATTTGTTAGCTGCACATCGTTTTTTAATGATGGGTTTAGTTGATACACCTGGGCTGCTACGCCACGGTAATGTGGGCGTTTATCGAGAGAAACAGCTTATTCATATGCCCCCCCCAGCCAATCAGTTACCGCGTTTAGTCGGTGATTTACTTAAATGGTTGCAGCACGCTGACATTCATCCACTGATTGCCAGTTCTATCTTCCACTACGAATTTGAATTTATCCACCCGTTTGCTGATGGTAATGGGCGTATGGGGCGCTTATGGCAAACGCTTATCCTCAGTGAATGGCGTTCAGAATTGGCATGGTTGCCGGTAGAAACTTTAATTCATAATCAGCAACAGGAATATTATCGGATATTGGGTAAGTGCGATCGGGCCAGCGACTGCACATTATTTATCGAGTTTATGTTGGAAAAACTGATTGGTGCATTAGCAGAAGGCATTGGTATGCAGAAAATAGATTCTTCCATGATGTCGGTAGAAATGTCGGTAGAAATGTCGGTAGAAAATTCACTTTCTCTTACGGTGACGGCTGAGCGGATCTTAGCAACCATCACTGCAAGTCCAACCATCACTATTGTCCAACTGGCAAGTGAACTCAGTGTAAGTAATCGGACGATTGAACGTAATATCAAGATATTACAGGAGAAAGGCCGCCTGGTAAGAGTCGGTGCTACAAAAAGCGGGTATTGGCAGGTGACTTGATGGCATTGATATTTTTTACGGTAGCCTTATCCACAAGCTTTAGCTCAGATCGCGCCAGAGTAAGGTCTATATGCATCTCCAGATGTAACGATAATTTGCTAAGGTGGGGGAATTATAAATACCATGCACACTGATACGCCTATTACACCCGCTCTATTTCCTGATGCACTGGCGGCGGCCTGCTTGTTGCAATTCCAAGCGACACCGCCATTAGTCCATTGCCTGACTAATGAGGTAGTACAGTCCTTCACTGCCAATGTGTTACTGGCATTAGGGGCTTTTCCTGCCATGGTGGTTGAAGCTGAAGAGGCCGCACAATTTAGTACAATGGCGAACAGTTTACTTATCAATATCGGCACGTTACACCGTGCTCAGGCCGAATCCATGCTGGCGGCAATCCAGGCGGCAAATCAATCCTCCACCCCTTGGGTGCTGGACCCCGTTGCGGTCGGCGGGCTTGTTTATCGTACTAATTTTGCCCATCAATTATTAGCGCTAAAACCTGCGGCGATACGGGGTAACGCCTCGGAAATCATGGCATTAAGCGGTATGGCGACCATGGGGCGTGGGGTGGATAGTGTCGATTCTTCGGTGAGTGCACTGCCTGCTGCTCGCCAATTGGCACTACAGGTGCAGACTGTGGTTGCGGTTACCGGTGAGGTGGATTATATCACCGACGGCCTGCGTGATTTTGCCGTGACTGGTGGCGATAAACTGATGACTCGGGTAGTGGGGACGGGGTGCGCACTTTCTGCCGTGGTAGCGGCATTTTGCGCACAGGAAGGTGACCGTTTACATCATGTGGCAACGGCTTGCCGGGTGATGTCACAAGTCGGCGGGCAGGTATCTCAGCAGGTGGCAGGCCCTGGTAGCTTTATTCCAGCTTTTCTGGATGGCCTTTATCAACTGAAAATAAGCGATCTGGTTTAGCCTCTCCCCGGCTAATCTCTTAAAAATAGCGTTACCGCTCAGCCCTATCGCCTTGAGCGTCAGCGGCTGAACGGCCCTCAGTCATAATGTGTATTACGGATAAGAACTGATAAATCATCCAGTTTCATTGGCTTACCCAAGAAATAACCCTGAACTTCATCACACATCAGAGTCTGTAACTGCCCGAGCTGTTCGGCGGTTTCTACCCCTTCGGCGGTCACCGTCATGGACAGTGCATGGCCGAGGTTAATGATCCCTTCGACAATTGATTGGCCTTCATGTGACTCGGCCAGTTCATCGGTAAAGCTCTTATCAATTTTCAATCCATCGAACGGGAAGCGGCGCAGATAATTCAGTGAGGAATATCCAGTACCAAAGTCATCCATCGATAAGCGCACACCCAGGGTTTTCAATGCTGTCATGGTTTTAAAGGCACCATCGGCATCTTCAATCATTATCCGCTCGGTGATTTCCAGCTCCAATCGATGGCTAGGTAGCCCGGTGAGCAGCAGGACTTGGCGCACTCGTTCTATCAGGCGCTGGTTCCTGAATTCAACCGCAGAAATATTAACGGAAACAATCAGTGACGAGGGCCATGTCGATGCATCCTGACATGCCTGTAGCATGGTCCAGTCGCTAATTGAGGTGATAAGCCCCGTCTCTTCGGCCAGCGCAATAAATTGATCCGGCATCAGCAGCCCCAAAATTGGGTGGTTCCAGCGCACCAAGGCTTCAGCACCCGTCAGCTGTGTTCCCTCAATACGGTAGCGTGGCTGGTAATAAAGGTTAAATTCGTTGTGCTTAACGGCCTGACGTAAAAAACGCTCTAGCTCACTGCGTTGCATCAGGCGTTCATTCATTTCACTGGAGTAGAAGCTCCAACGGTTACGGCCACTGTTTTTAGCTTCATACATGGCAATATCTGCAAATCGTAATAGCTCTTCTGCTTGCATTGAGTCTTGAGGTGCCAGTGCAATACCAATGCTGGCCCCGATATAAATATCCTGATCATTTATCACGTAAGGACTTTCGATTCGGGTGATAACGCGCGCACAAAGCTGTTCAATTTCTTTGCGTGACGCAAGACCTGTGATAATTAGAACGAATTCATCTCCCCCCTGACGCGCGACTAAATCTTGATCACGCAAACAACTTCTTAGGCGTTCAGATACCTGATGCAGTACCAGATCACCGGTAACATGGCCAAAAGTGTCGTTAACAGGTTTAAATTTATCCAAGTCAACATTGAGGATCACCAGCGGGTGGGGGGCCGCAGCTAAATGGCGTAACTTATTTTCCAGGAATTCTTTCATTCGCAGACGGTTGGGTAAACCGGTCAATGCATCATGTAGAGATAGGTGTTGAATCCGTTCCTGTGCTTCTATTTCACGGGTGATATCCGATGCGGTGCCACGGAACCCAATGGTTTCGTTGTTTTGGATGATAGGTTTGGCATAGATACGGCAAATGCGTTTATCGCCCTTGGCGGAGAAATAAGTGCATTGCAACTCATTGCGAGATTCCGTCAGATGGGTGTGCTGTAACCAAGAGCGCAGCGGGATAATGTCACAATTTAACAGTGAATCAAGATTACGCCCCAGCCAGTACTCCACACTTAATCCGGTAATGGTCAAAAACCGTTGCGACAGGTAGGTGATGCGTAAATCGGCATCGGTTTCCCATAACCAGTCGGTAGCAGCTTCGGCGACATGACGAAAGCGTTCTTCGCTGGCGATTAAAGCAGATTTGTTTTCATCCGCTACCCGTGCTTCTGACATCGCCCGCCGCAGAACTAACCAGCCGGTCAGCCCAAGAATCAACGCAACCAGCATCAGTAGTGGGAGTAATATGTTGAGCAGTTGCGCGCCGGGCATATCCTGATTCCAATGCAGCGTCAATGCGCTGTTATCACTGGCAGATAATAGAACTGACGGGCTGGATGCCGCGTCTTTTTCATCCTCAGGGGTACGCAGTTGATGAATACCATAATCTTCGCCCAAGGTATTTAGCTCGGGCTGTGTCAGTAAATCGATAAACACCAGAACAGAGGGTGCTCCAGCCACTGTTTTAACGCGTGGATCACTACCAGTGGTTAAGGCCGCAGCCGCAACAATGGCCGGTTGCCCAGCCACGTCGATGGTTTCAGTTGCAATATATTGTTTGTCTGCCCGCGCTCGGGCGGCGTCAATCAACGGGGTCATATCTTTGTTGAGCCAATCGGGCAGGCTAATATTTTTCAGTTGCCCATTGATGACCGAATAACGGGTTTTTCCTGGCCCATCAACGACAAACACTCCCTCATAATTAAAGTCGCTATACAGTGACGGCCCCAGATTTTGGCTGACAAAAGCCCAGTCAGGATCGACTTTTACATGCAAATGTTCATAAGCATCACCCCAGAAAGCATTGTCTTTTATTCGGGTTTTTATTGAGTCTTGCCGCATTTTCCAGGCTTTTTCTACCAGAAAACGGCTTTGAGATGTCGCTTGTTCATTTAATTGCGAGGCGATATAGATAATGCCTACCGCTGCAATAATGATGGTTGCCCCAACCAGCAAGGCCATGGCCTGTAAAGTTTGTTTTGCAAAGAAAACATTATCTCCTTTTGCCCGTGATGGTGATTCTGGCTGGCTGGAGTCCGTCATAGTGAGTTCCCTTGGCACTTACAAAATTTAGGCTGATCCTCAATAGGATAAAACATCCATTTAATCAGCAGGAAGTGAAGACTCAGAAGAAATATAAACTAACATGAATATAATCTTAGTCTCTTATCATTATAGGTGTAATACGTTACCTTCTCTTTGGCCCGCAAAAGGTTGCGCGCCCGTTATGAAATTATCACTTTTTGCCGAGAGTAAGGAATGACCATGGTTACACTGAATTTGGTTTGGTCCACGCTAATCAATTACGTGCCACGAATCCTACGGACTCGGCTGAATTTGCTCTTGCTGTTGAGTCTTGTGACACATCAGGTTTTTGCAGCAGCACCGCTGCCTGCGGTGACTGTTTCGGTCGTAACCTCAATCACACCAGATACTGCGTTACAGTATTTGGGGCGCGTGGAGGCGATTCAGGCGGTGGATGTGACGACCCGCACCGAAGGGTTTATTGCTGCGCGGTTGTTTACTGAAGGGCAGATGGTCAAGCAGGGCTCTCTATTGTATGAAATTGATCCCGCGTTGCATCAGGCCGCAGTAACGCAGGCCCAGGCGCAGTTAGACAGTGCGACTGCCAGTGCTAATCATGCTCAGGTGAACCTCACCCGCTTACAGCGTTTGGGAAGTAATCGCTCGGTCAGCCAGGCGGAAGTTGACGAAGCACAAGCGCAGCGCGATATTAGCCGCGCGGCGGTAGCTCAGGCGCAGGCGAACCTGCAAATCCAGCAATTACAGCTCAGTTTTACCCGTATTTACGCGCCGATAACCGGTCAGATTGGTCACAGCCGTTTTAATGTCGGTAGCCTAATTAATCCCGCCAGCGGCACGTTGGTCAATATTGTCCAACTTGATCCGATTCGGGTAGCTATTGCAGTGAATGAACGAGATTACATTACAGCAACCTATCAGTTGTCGGTTGCAGGTCCCTCTGCTGACAGCAGCACATTGCCGTTTGGCAACTTTACTCCCCGTATTCAACTGGCGAATGGTAAGCAGTACCCGGAACGCGGCGTTTTTGAGTCCGTTGATAATCAAATTGATAAACAGACCGGTACCGTTACCCTGCGTACCCGTTTTGCCAATCCACGGCATTTATTACTGCCCGGTGGGGTGGTGAATGTGTCGCTGGCAGCAGAAATGGCAAAACCGGTTACTGTCATACCGATTGCCGCATTGCAGCAGAATAAGCAGGGACACTTTGTTTTGGTGGTGAACGATAAAGATCAGGTCGATGTGCGGCAAGTGACGTTGGGTGAGCAGTTTGAACAACAATATGAAGTGACTGACGGGCTGAAAGTGGGCGAGCGAGTGATTGTGGCAGGGCTACAACATGTCCGGCCAGGGATGACGGTTAGCGCCAGCGTTGCTACACCACTGACAGTAAATTAAGGGGAAGGCCAGATGCTGCATTTCTTTATCCGTCGGCCCAAGTTTGCCATTGTTATTGCACTGGTGATAACCATTGTTGGCTGGGTGTCGTTGTATGTGATTCCGGTGGAACAATATCCTGATATTACGCCACCGGTGGTTTCCGTGAGTGCCGTCTACCCCGGAGCCAGTGCCCGCGATGTTGCACAAGCCGTGGCCTCACCACTGGAAGCGCAGGTCAACGGTGTCAGCAATATGCTGTATATGGAATCGACCAGTGCTAATAACGGCAGTTATCAGTTAAGTATTACCTTTGCCAGTGGTACCGACCCCGATATGGCGGCGGTTGAGGTGCAAAACCGCATTTCTCAGGTGAGTGCTCAGTTGCCGGCGGAGGTGAATGAAAACGGTATTTCCGTGCGCAAACGGGCCTCTAACTTGTTGCTGGGAGTCAGTGTTTTTTCACCGAAACAAACCCATGATGCGCTGTTTGTCAGCAATTACACCAGTATTCAGTTGCGTGATGCCATTGCGCGTATCAATGGTGTCGGCGATGTACAGGTATTTGGCGCGCGTGATTACAGCATGCGGGTTTGGCTCAATCCGCAACGGATGGAATCACTGAATGTCAGCGTGCAGGATATTGTCGCAGCATTACAACAGCAAAACGTACAGGCGGCTGCCGGGCAGATTGGCTCATCACCGTCGGTGCCCGGTCAACAGCAAACCCTGACCATCAGTGGACAAGGGCGGCTAACGGACCCACAACAGTTTGCTAATGTGATTATTCGTAGCAATCCTCAGGGCGGCATGATTCGGTTAGGTGATGTTGCTCGCGTGGCACTGGGGGCGCAGAACTATCAGGTCAGTGCGGCGCAAAACCAGACTGAATCGGCATTTTTAGTGGTTTATCCGGTGCCGGGTGCCAACGCGTTAAATGTGGCTAATGGGGTGCGGGATGAAATGGCCCGGCTATCAGCCTCTTTCCCGCCAGACCTGACGTATGAAATCAATTACGACTCCACCCTGCCGGTTACCGCAACATTGCATGAAATCGCAGTGTCACTGACGTTAACCTTAATTGTGGTATTGGCGGTGGTGTATCTGTTTTTGCAAAGTATGCGGGCGACTTTTATCGTCGCGCTTACCATTCCGGTCTCCCTGCTCGGCACCTTCGCTGTACTGTATATCTTTGGTTATTCGGCCAATACCCTGAGCCTGTTTGCCATTATTCTGGCGCTAACCATTGTGGTGGATGACGCTATTGTGGTGGTGGAAAACGTCGAGCGCTTATTATCGAATGACCCTGATCTGTCACCGGCGCAAGCAACCAGACAGGCGATGACTCAAATTGCCGGGCCGATTATCGCAACCACCCTGGTACTGATGGCGGTATTCGTGCCGATTGCCATTTTGCCAGGGATTATCGGTGAGCTATACCGGCAGTTTGCGGTAACACTGTCGGCGGCGGTGATTTTATCCAGTATCAATGCCTTAACCTTAAGTCCGGCGCTGTGTGCGGTATTGCTGAAACGGCGCACATTGGCAGATACCGGTCTGTTCGGCGGTATTAATCGTGGGCTTGATCGCGCCCGCGACGGTTATGTTTCATTGACCGGCCGTATCAGTAGCCGCGCGGTATTCAGTATCGTCGCGCTACTGCTGGTGGGGCTGGCAACCTGGTGGGGTTACACGCGGTTACCCACCTCGTTTCTGCCGGAGGAAGATCAGGGATACTTCTTTGTCAGTTTACAACTACCAGATGGGGCTTCGCTTAATCGGACTCAGACGGTGATGGACCAGATGTATCAAGTGGTTACTGATAATGATGCTGTCGAGGATGTGATAAAAATCACCGGCTTCAGTTTGCTTAGCGGCAACAACTCGCCCAATGCCGGGTTTGCCATTGTGATGCTCAAACCTTGGGGGCAACGGCCTCATATTGATCGCGTGCTGGCCAGTATTCAGGCCAATTTGGCCGCTATCCCTTCGGCGATGATCATGGCAGTAAACCCACCGGCTATTGCCGGGTTGGGCAGTGCTTCTGGATTTGATTTACGTATTCAGGCGTTGTTAGGCCAGTCACCGCAAGAGTTGGCGCAGGTGAGTCAGGGAATTATTTTTGCCGCTAATCAGGACCCGAAACTCAGCCGGGTATTTACCACCTTCAGCGCCTCGGTGCCTGAAACTAATCTGAGTATCGATCGTGACCGCGCCGCGCTGTTACAGGTACCGGTCAGCCGAATCTTCCAAACCTTGCAAACGTCACTTGGGGGGATGAATGCGGGGGATTTTACCCTGAATAACCGTATGTTCCGGGTGCAATTACAAAATGATATGGATTTCCGCCAGCGCACCGCGCAGATAAATAGTCTGAATGTGCGCAGTGACAATGGTGCATTGGTCAGTCTGGCCAATCTGGTGACATTAACCCCCTCAGTGGGTGCGCCCTTTATCAGTAATTTCAACCAGTTCCCTTCGGTAGCCATCAGCGGTTCCGCGGCTGATGGTGCCAGCTCTGGTCAGGCAATGGCGGCGATGGAGTCGTTATTGGCACAGAATTTACCGTCAGGTTACAGCTATAGCTGGAGCGGAATGTCGTGGCAGGAGCAGCAAACCGGCGGGCAAGTGGTGTTTATCTATCTTGCTGCATTGGTCTTTGCCTATCTGTTTTTAGTCGCCCAATATGAGAGTTGGAGTATTCCGCTGGTGGTTATCCTCTCGGTGGTGTTTGCCGTAGGCGGGGCGGTAGTAGGGCTGGCGGCAATGGGGTTTGCCAACGATGTGTACGCGCAAATCGGCTTAGTGTTGCTGATAGGGCTGGCGGCTAAGAATGCGATTTTGATCGTCGAATTTTCTAAAGCCCGCAGAGAAGAGGGCGCGAGTATCTGTGATGCGGCACAGGAAGGTGCTAAGCAGCGTTTTCGTGCGGTTATGATGACTGCTATTTCGTTTATCCTCGGGGTGATGCCACTGGTTTTTGCCAGTGGAGCCGGGGCGATGAGCCGTCAAATTATCGGTATCACCGTGTTTGGTGGCATGTTGATGGCCACTGCGGTGGGGATACTGTTTATTCCCGCACTGTATCTGCATATTCAGCGGCTGCGAGAATGGGTGAAAACCCGCAAAGAGGATTCTGGCAGCGACCCGCAACCTTGAGCCAATGTGTAAAAGTGAAAACCCGCCGCTGGCGGGTTTTTTCTTATTGTGGATCAGGCTTTGTGGTAACTCATATCGCTATCCATCACTAAATGACAGTCAGCGGGCTGGCTGAACTGCAATACCTTGAACACATTAGGGCCGTCAGTGGCGAGGTAAAAATCCTCGGCCTGCTGTGGCGATAAACCGCCACGGATCTTGCGCTCAATCAGGCGATCCCGCAGTAATTCTGGGGCGGCATTAATATAAATAGTGTAATCAGCCAGTGCTTTCAACTGCTGCCAACCGGGTTGTTGCAGTAATAACCAATTGCCCTCCAGCACGATAATCGGTGCGTCGACAATAATGGCATCTTCAACCGGGTCATGTAACCGGCGGTCATAGGCAGGCCAGGTCGCGCCAGGTTGCTGCAAGCGGTGGATTGCCTGACGCAGCTTAGGCAAATCAAAGGTTTCTGGTGCTCCCTTTTTACTGCGTAACTGGTGGGCATCAAGGTAGTGCTTGTAGTGGTGAAAGCCGTCCATAGGCAGACATTGTACCGGTGTTAGAGTGGTATCCCGTTGGGAAAGCCATTGCCAAAATGTGGCGAGGGTGGATTTACCGGTACCGGGTGGCGCGCATAAAAAAACCACCATGCGGCGCTGAAGTTGCTGTTGTTGCTGAGACAGTGAGGCTAATAGTGGCAGATGCAGATGAGTAATATCACGGTCGGGAAAATGCGCGCTGTTCTGTAGCCCATTAATGTTAAGTTCCACTCTCATAAGTCAGTTCCTGTAATAATGACGTTACTGCCAACGTCAGCCCGGTTTTCACCATATTCCCGTAGCGGGTCTGATTAAAAATGGTGAAGTCAGAAAACTTCATCTTTTCAATCATTTGAAATAAGGTTTTATTCTGGGTCACGGCATTGAGATTACCCATAAATTCATAAACGATATCGTCATGAAACTCAGTAATATCTCCGGTTTCCTGCAAATGCTCACTGAGCTGAGAAAATAACAAAATATCGGCATAAACCGCTTTTGTTATTTGCCCCAACGCATAAATTAAGCGCAAAGAAACATCCAGACTGTCCAGTGGGCCTGACTTGGCTAATAAAGGCTTGACGGCGTATTCCTGAATATCTTCATCATTATTGATAAATAAATAGGGCAGAAGGCTTTTAATACCCTGAAATAAGATCTCATTGGCATTCAGCAGAAAATCATTGAGATTTTCAGGGCTGGCGAGCCTTTCGAGTACGTCATCTTCAGTTAATGCAGTCATCCTACCCTTAACACCATTATCGATAGTGGAGGGAGTTGATGATATTACAGGTGTTATCCAGCCCGTTAATCAAAAGTGTTTGGGTTTGAAGTTGGCCCCCATTTTTTTCCTTAATACCGGTGACGATATCACCCTGAGTGATGCCGGTTGCGGAAAAAATAATCTGCCCGGAGCGCACCAATTCGCTCAGAGAATAGACCTGATTAAGGTTAACCCCCATTTGCTGGCAGCGTTGGTGCTCCGTGAGGGCAATATCCCGATTGGTCACGCTTTCCCCTTTGGCCTGACAAAAGTCGATCAATTCAGCTTGCATATCGCCGCCCAAAGCACGAATGGCACAGGCCGAGATAACGCCTTCAGGTGCGCCGCCGATGCAATACATCACATCGGCCTGCCCGTTGGATAAGCAGGTCATCAGGCTGGCGGCCACATCGCCGTCCGCAATAGCATAAACTTTAACACCGAGTGCATTGGCCTGTTCGATAGCCTGCTGATGGCGCGGTTTGTCGAGGGTAATCATGCGTAACGTATTTAAAGGTTTGTTTAACTTAGCCGCCACACAGCGCAGGTTTTCTGTCAGTGAACGGCGCAAGTCAATGGAACCTTTGGCTTGTGCACCTACCACTAATTTTCGCATATACATATCAGGCGCATGTAACAACATTCCTCGTGGGGCAAAAGCAATCACAGCCAGCGCATTGGCTTGCCCCATCGCGACCATGCGGGTACCTTCAATAGGATCAACAGCAATATCAACAGCTGGCCCACCGGCACCGAGTTGTTCGCCAATATACAGCATCGGCGCATGGTCAATTTCGCCTTCTCCGATAACAATGCTTCCTTGCATCGTCATCTGATTTAAGGCCTCGCGCATGGCGCTGACGGCAACGCCATCAATAAGGTTTTTGTTACCGCAGCCGAGCAGTGGCCAGGCCGCCATTGCTGCTTGTTCGGTGGTGCGGAAAATATCATATGCCAGTGTTTTCACTCTCGACTCCGATATCCACGTTAAAGTGCGCTAACAGATAGTGTTCTGCTTTTTCATTCCAGACCCCATGAGTTTCGGCGACCAGTTCGGCTAATTGCGCAAATAATGGATCCGTTTTACCCCGTTCGGCAAAATCGTCAATGGCGGTGAGGGGCATGGTAATGCCGTTATAAATCAGTTTCTTGCCACCCGGTATATGGGGGAGGTTGAGCACCGTTTCAGGTACAGCATCCAGACCGCCAATATGAGTAATCATAAAAGAGGGTTGTATGCGTCGCTGGGCAGAAAGCGTAAGTGCCTCTTCCATGTCACCGGTAGAGCCACCAGAAGTACCGACAATATGCGTACTGGAGTAGTGGACGTGATAGAAGTTAAACGGCACTTTAAAGTGCTTATCTGTCGGGCCGGCAAAGAAGTTCAGGCAACCATCTTCTGCCAGCAAATCATCACCCAATTCAATGACTGCTGGCACAGCTGCGTAGACAAATACATCATCAAAACCCTGATCCCCCGTGAGTTGACGTAATGTATCGATGGGGTTATCCAGCTTGCTGCTGTTGATGTAAATCAGTTCGATACCTTGATCTGCCGCCTGTTTTCTTGGTAGTAGTTGCTCAGCACGAGCCAGACGGACTTCATCTATATCTACCACCACCACGCGGGCCGGTTTGATATCACCGTTGATGGCATAATCGATAGCCCCCATTCCCATTGGCCCGGCACAAGCCAATAGGGCCAGATTACCGCCGGGCTTAATGCCCATGCGGTGTTCATAAACATATTGCGTGGTGTGATAACTGGCGTGATAGGCTCCAATAATGCAACACATCGGTTCAGCCAGCGATGCGGCGGCAAAATAGCTGCCGTGATAAGGCAGTACACAGCCGAGATCAATAGCCAGCTTGGGAATAATCATATAGGTGGCGTTACCGCCAAAATATTCGTAGCTGTAACCTGCTGAATAGCCACTGGGTAGCCCCATCGCAGGTTGCAACACAAAACGTTCACCAGCACGATAGCGGGTGGCTAAATTCTTACCGACTTCAACAATGACCCCCGCACATTCATGGCCAGTAATGGCAGGGTGTTGCGCCACATCGTCCGGTACTCGTTTGTGCTCACTACCCAGCAAAGCCGCTTTGTAAGTCGACAGGCAGACGCTGTCGGAAATGACGCTAACCAGTAATTCGTCATCGCTGATCGGGGGTAATTCAAACTCACGTAGGCGGACATCTTGCTTACCGTATATTGCAGCCACTTTCGTTTTCATACTGATTCCTTTGGCTTATCACTTGTAGTCAATTGCTCGAATAAAATATCCAGAGCCTGGTCGCCAAGATAATTTTTAATTAGAATCAATGGCTTGTCCGTCACTCCCTGTGCTCTGCCTTCAAGGCTGGCGTGGGTAACAATGATGTCAGCATCGGTTGGAATGTTTTCGATGGCGTAATGTTTTACCGCAATCGGGTAACCGGCTTTCTCCAGTTTTTTTCTAAACGTGGTTGCTCCCATGGCGCTGGACCCCATCCCGGCATCGCAGACAAAGGCTATCAACCGTACCGGATGATCATTGTTGAGGTGATTGGCCAATATGCCCTCGGCTTTTAGATTCTTCATGGCGGTTTGCGACTCTTCAAAGCTCTCTTCGCTGGTGGCTTTGTCCATTTTCAAGATGATGGAACCCACCAGGAACGAAACCGCAGTACCGGTAAAGACACCCGCACAGGTAGCCAGGAAACCACCGCGAGGGGTTAATGCCAGATACGCGAAGATAGAACCAGGACTCGGACCTGCAACCAGGCCAGCACCTAATAATTCAAAGACGTATATGCCACTCATGGCACCGGCAATCATGGCAATGATCATCAGTGGTTTCATAAGAACATAAGGGAAATACAGCTCGTGGATACCGCCGAGGAAATGAATAATCATCGCGCCGGGTGCTGACTTCTTACTCATACCTTTGCCAAATAGTGAGAAAGCCAGCAGAATACCTAACCCTGGCCCTGGATTTGAGGCGACCATAAAGTAAATTGATTTACCGTGGATAGCAGTTTCCTGCATTCCCAGTGGGTAATAGATACCCTGGTCGATGGCATTATTCAGGAACAGCACTTTGGCAGGCTCATTAATCACCGCCAGTAGGGGTAAGAAGCCAGTAGACACCAGTGCTTCGATGCCTTGTTTGACCAGATTATTCGCCTCCATCACCGCCGGGCCGATCACTTCATAGGCCAGCAGGCAGAGCAACATGCCGCTGATACCGAGGGAGAAATTATTAATTACCATCTCGAAACCGGCTGGAATGTGTTTCTCCAATCGCTTATCGATATGTTTAATTAAATAACCCCCCAGTGGCCCCATCACCATCGCGCCAATAAACATCGGAATATCAGCACCAACAATAACCCCCATAGTGCCAATACCGCCCATCACGGCCCCGCGTTTACCCCCAATCAAATGCCCACCGGTAGAACCAATCATTAACGGTAGCAGGTAGGTAATCATCGGGCCGACCAACTTGCCAAAGTGTTCGTTCGGCGTCCATCCGGTCGGGATAAATAATGCAGTGATAAACCCCCAGGCAATAAAAGCCCCAATATTAGGTATTACCATTGCTGTTAGAAAACCGCCAAAGGATTGTACTTTGGCGCGTATTGATTTATTAGCCATATTAATTCCTTGTTATTGTATTATCGGAATAGGTTAATAACGCTTAAGGATATCTTTTATATTTTCGGTGTTGGCTGCATTCAGTAATGATGTAATAGATTCATCGTCACAGAACATTTCACTTAATGCCTGAATAGCATAAATATGGGAGTCAGCATCTTTTGCTGCCAGGCCTATCAGTAATTTTACCGGTTCACTGTCAGCGTCGAAAATCACGCCTTTACGCAGCAATGTCAGGCTGAGTGCGGTGTGGTTCACGCCATTTTCAGGGCGGGCATGCGGCATGGCTATTTCTGGTGCCAAAATATAATAAGGCCCTATCTCACGGGTGGCATCTTTGATCGCCTGACTATATTCAGGTTTAACCGCATGATTATCGATTAGGCTTGCCATTGATAAATCAATAGCGTGTTCCCAATGTTCGGCGGAAGGATATATCGCAATACTATTTTCAGGAAAGAAATCGATAAGCGCCTGCATAGGGAGTCCTTATATTATTATTTTATCTTGGCGACCCATTAATTCATTCTCGTGGGCATTAACTGAAATTGAGCTTATTCTTGACGACGCGCTTAATCAAACCGATGAAAAAATGTGATCTGTGATACTAATGAAATGCAAACACTGAAAAACAGTAACTGTGATCACAATTATTTTATGTAAATTAGCAC
>NZ_JAZGQA010000090.1:0-17690 GCF_048593855.1 Yersinia sp. 2542 StPb PI | reverse complement strand
ATAATAAAAAGGCGCAATTTAAATATGCGCCTTTTTATTATCGAGAGTTATTGATTAACTACAAAATCTTAACTACATCTAACCAGCCATGCTGACCACACACCGGGCGACCATTCAACCAACGGCGCACCATATCCAGCGCCAGCATCGCACTGCTTTCCTGGCGAATACGCAGACCATGACGGCTGGCCTGATAACGTACTGTTTGAGCAAATGTTCCTTCAGGGGTATACAGAGCCACACTCAGGTGATCATTTTGCATAGCGCCGACCGCCAGCACCACTTGCGCACCACACAACATAGATAACGATTGTGCACGGCAGGCAATCTCGTCTAATGTCTCCTGACAATGCGCCGGTAGCAGTTCACCGCCCGCCAATGGCACACCAGCACTCTGCAACTGCCAGTTCATCAACCCGCCGGTAAATTGTTCGCTCACCGCCAGTAGCAAGCCGCGTTGGTTCAATTGCTCAGCTAACAATGCCGGCAACCCTCGCGTACCTTCAAATAGGGTGCTGTCTCCCGCCACTTCCCTCACCTGCTGCCATACCTGTTCCATCGCCTGATGTTGCGAGGCAGGACCGGTCAGCTTCAATTCAATAATCGGTGCAGATGAACGGTAGCCTAACACCGCCCCCTCAGGGAGTCGCAGTGGGTCCAGTTCCTGTGCCAAATCACTTTCCGAGCGGCCAAAAGTGGTCATACGTAAGCATAATGGGGGTTCGGCCACATCAAAATGTTGGCGTAAACGTGGCATGATTTGCTGTTCAACCATTACTTTAAACTCTGATGGCACGCCGGGTGTGAAGAACATCAGGCACTTATTTAGCCGTAACGCGAAACCGCACGCCGTGCCTACTGGGTTATCCAGCATTTCAGCATTAGCCGGAATATGTGCCTGTTTACGGTTAGTCGCCGACATCACCCTGCCGCGCTCATGGAAGAAAGCCTCCATACGTGCGATCCATTCCGGGTGTTCAACCAGCTCCGTTCCGGCGGCGCGGGCGGCAGCCAATGCGCTCAGATCATCACTGGTTGGCCCCAGCCCGCCGTTGACAATCAACACATCAGCAACCTGACTGCGTTCGGTCAGCACTTCTATCAGTGCCGAAAGTGAGTCACCGACCGTTTCCCTACTGCTGATTGGCAAGCCTTGATTAAATAAATAGTCAGCCAGCCATGCCGCGTTGGTATCGATAATCTGCCCATGCAGCACTTCATCTCCGGTACTCAACATCTCAACTCTGATCATTTTTTTCTCCGTGGTTACTTATATACCCTAAATAATTCGAGTTGCAGGAAGGCGGCAGGCAGCGGCCTCACAGAGGCCAGGCCCATGGACGGGCCGAGTAATGAACGCAGCCAACGCACATGCGGCTTGAAGTATGACGGGAATACATTCACTTTATAAATCTCACCGTATAAACACAATGGTTATCCATCATCGAAATAAACAACCCCGCGAACAATCTATTTTTCAGTGCATTCATCATAGTAACGATAAGTTTACACCTTGCGTAACGTCCATTTGACACAAACAGGGCAATCCACTACCCTGCTGCACTCAATAATTCCAATAAATTGTCATGTAGTAGAGGAAAGCGTGAAGAATCGCACTCTGGGCAGTATATTTATCGTTGCCGGCACCACCATTGGTGCAGGTATGTTGGCGATGCCATTGGCAGCCGCAGGCGTGGGCTTTGGTGTCACACTTGTATTGCTTATTTCTCTTTGGATATTAATGTGTTACACCGCTTTACTGCTGGTTGAAGTTTATCAGCATGAAGCGGCAGATACCGGGCTTGGTACTTTGGCCAAACGCTATCTTGGCAACCGGGGCCAATGGTTGACTGGTTTCAGTATGATGTTTCTGATGTATGCCCTGACTGCTGCCTATATCAGCGGCGCCGGTGAATTACTGGCAACCAGTATCAGCCAATGGACGCAACAATCGTTTCCAACCTCACTCGGCGTATTGCTGTTTACACTGGTCGCGGGCGGTGTGGTCTGTATCGGCACCCACTCAGTCGACTTATTCAATCGCATCTTATTTAGCGCCAAAATCATTTTTCTGATTGTGATGCTGGCACTGATGATGCCGCATATCGAAAAAACCAACCTACTGACACTGCCGCTGGAACAAGGGTTGGCACTGTCCGCTATTCCGGTGATATTCACCTCATTTGGCTTCCACGGCAGTGTGCCGAGTATCGTCAATTACATGGGTGGCAATATTCGCAAGTTGCGCTGGGTATTTATTATCGGCAGCGCCATTCCGCTGGTTGCCTATATCTTCTGGCAGTTGACCACGCTTGGGGCTATTTCCTCTCATACCTTTGTCGGTATTTTGGCGCAACAGGCAGGTTTGAACGGCTTATTACAAGCGGTACGCGATGTCGTGGCCTCACCTCACGTTGAGCTGGCAGTACACCTGTTTGCAGACCTGGCACTGGCTACCTCATTCCTTGGTGTGGCCTTAGGGTTGTTCGATTATCTGGCCGACTTATTTAAACGTCGTAATTCAGTGCGAGGCCGCTTGCAAACGGGGGTTATCACCTTCACCCCCCCGTTGCTGTTTGCGCTGTTTTACCCGCGTGGCTTTATTATGGCATTGGGCTTTGCTGCGGTGGCGCTGTCAGTTCTGGCATTACTGCTGCCTGCAATGCTGGCGTGGAAAGCCCGTAAGGTCCATCAGGGGCACTATCGGGTCTGGGGTGGGAAACCAGCACTGGCTGCGGTATTTGCCTGTGGTGTGATGGTCATTGCCATTCAAGTGGGGATAGTGACTGGCGCATTACCGGCTGTCGGCTAATACCCTCCCCAATTAAAAGGGCGCATATCCTGTCAGGAATGCGCCCTTTTTTAATCAAATATTACCGATTTATCATTAAAATCAATTTATTATCCAAAGCCATTGGCGTTGCAGCTAGGCGGCAAACGAGAAAATCCCGATGAGCTGACTCACGTCAGTGATTCGGGTGAGCGAGCGCGGCCAACAACGCTGCAACATCAAGGACGAAGGATAATCAAAATGCTAAACCTGCGCCGATATACACGCCATCCGCCACACGGTTATCCCGATGTCCGTCTTTACCTTTCATATTGATATAGCGGTAACCGACATCCACGGTTAACGGGCGGAATACACTCCAGCGCAAACCACCGTTAGCTTCGCTATAGGATTTCATGCCACTGGTCAGCTCTTCCGGGGCGAAATAACCTTCACCGTACAGAGTGAACGATTTGTTGATAGGATAGGTTAACCCACCGCCAATCGCAATTGCACCACCGCTGCTACCGTCTTCCGGTGCCATATAGATACCCTTGCCACCGACCGTTGCCATCATTGGGCCGAGGGGGAGGTTGAAGCCCAGCCCCAGTCCGTAGACATCACCATCGTGATCACTACGTGCCCAGTTACCATTGATAGCCAAACCGCCAGTGTTGGTGCCCATGCCAAAACCTAAATTGGTGTAATCACTGCCGACTTCACCATTAAAACTCACGGCACTGGCGGAACCCGCCACAAACAGCAGGCTGGCTGCACACGCGATTAAATGCTTTTTCATATTTTTCTCTCGTTATTCGTGATGTCACCCGCGAGCAAATTCTGGCCGACAGGTTTTTCCTGTCCGAGTTTAACCGAAAAAAACAGCATAAACATACCAAAAACCGATTAAATACCACAGTAATTCAAATGATTGTAAATATCGAAGCTATAGATCCGTATTATGCTAACAATAACAACGATAAGGTATGCCTATTTGCTGAATACAACCAATAAGGCTACAACTAGTGTGGAGATCAAAGAATAACCCCTTGTTGTTGTTTAAATTATTATTTTGTCAATCAGGCTTTTGACGCGATGTAATGCTGTAAAACACCCGAGAAAGCAATCAATTCAACAGCCATACTGGAGAAAATGATGAGCAAAAAGAAAGGATTAACTACTGCTGCGGGCGCACCCGTTGTTGATAATAATAATGTTGTTACTGCGGGCCGACGTGGCCCAATGCTATTACAAGATGTGTGGTTTCTGGAAAAACTGGCCCATTTCGATCGTGAAGTGATCCCAGAACGCCGCATGCATGCTAAAGGCTCCGGTGCCTACGGTACCTTTACTGTTACCCACGATATTACCCGATATACCCGCGCAAAAATTTTCGCAGAAATAGGCAAACAAACCGAAATGTTTGTCCGCTTCTCAACGGTGGCTGGTGAACGTGGTGCTGCCGATGCCGAACGTGATATTCGTGGCTTCGCCATGAAATATTATACCGAGGAAGGGAACTGGGATTTAGTGGGTAACGATACGCCGGTGTTCTATCTACGTGACCCGCTGAAATTCCCTGACCTGAACCACGTGGTTAAACGTGACCCTCGCACTAACCTGCGCAACCCTATTTATAAGTGGGATTTCTTCTCCCAACTCCCTGAGTCTCTGCATCAGTTAACGATCGATTTCAGTGACCGTGGCCTGCCAAAATCTTATCGTCATATGCATGGGTTCAGCAGCCATACCTTCAGTTTTATCAATGCCAACAATGAGCGTTTCTGGGTTAAATTCCATTTCCGCTGCCAACAAGGCATTGAAAACCTTATGGATGATGAGGCTGAAAAACTGGTTGGAACTGATCGGGAAAGCTCCCAACGTGACCTGTATGACGCTATTGAACGTAAAGACTTCCCGCGCTGGAATCTACAAATTCAGGTGATGCCGGAACATGAAGCCTCACAAACACCTTACAACCCGTTTGATCTGACCAAAGTGTGGCCACACGGCGATTACCCACTGATTGATGTTGGTTTCTTCGAACTGAACCGTAACCCGGAAAACTACTTTGCCGAAGTTGAGCAAGCGGCATTTAATCCGGCTAACGTGGTGCCGGGGGTGAGTTTCTCCCCTGATCGGATGTTACAAGGCCGGCTGTTCTCTTACGGCGACGCTGCACGCTATCGCTTAGGTGTGAACCATCATCAGATCCCTGTCAACAGTGCTAAATGCCCGTTCCATAACTACCATCGCGATGGCGCAATGCGTGTTGATGGTAACAGTGGTAATGGTGCAACTTATGAGCCAAACAGTTTTGGCCTGTTCCAGGAACAACCTGATTTCAGCGAACCGCCATTAACACTGGAAGGCGCAGCAGATCACTGGAATCACCGTGAGGATGATGATTACTTCTCCCAGCCACGGGCGTTGTTTAACCTGCTGAGTGAAGAGGAGCATCAGCGGATGTTTACCCGCATTGCCGGTGAGTTGTCACAAGTACCGGAAGATATTCAGCGCCGTCAGGTGGCGTTGTTTACTCAGGTTCACCCGGATTATGGTGATGGGGTTAAAAAGGCGCTAGGGTTAAATTAGGGCTTATCTATCATTATTCGTGATTAGTTCGGTTGTTAATCGATTAAGTGATCATGTTAGGTTGCTAATTGCTTCGGTGATTGGGTTCGGTTGATATCAGTTCAGTGATTAACCTACCTCCGTCGCCTCAACCGCCAAAGGGGGCAGCGGCCCCCTTGTGGAATCCCGCGCTTGCGCACGTATCGCCTGCCTGCTTCACAGGTACCCTCGGCTCATCATTTCGCTGACGGGACGGCTATTATAGCCTCTTCGAGGCTACCCTCCGGGCCAACGCAAGCGTTGTTCAAAACTGCTTCGCAGTGTTGTCGTGGGTCCCTCCGCGTGACGCCTAAATCCGGCGTCCATGCCGGATTTCCCTTGCTACATTCTTCACTCGGCAGCTCAAATGTGCTTTTTAAGGTCAAGACCCTAAAGACAGGGTTTTGATTTTCTCTTTTGACGTTGAGGCGCAATCAGGAATATTACCGATAAAGACGATGGCTGTTTGCCCGGGGCTTTAACAACCGAACCCGATCACCAAATCAAATCAAATCAACTTAGCCACAAAATCAATAACCGCCTGTCTGGATACCTTAATCCCCCCCTGCTTAAGCGCCGCCGGTAAACGGTAAAACGCAATTGGTCGCTGGAATACCGCCAACTGTGGTATCAGCCAATCTGATAAACTCACCTCATCCACCTCATCGGTAGCATCTATCACCGCGACCGGTCGGTGGCCGAATTCAGCATCAACCATCGGCACGACGAAAGCTTGTTGTATCCCCGGATACTGTGACAAAACCCGCTCAATATCCTCCGGCTGAATGCCCTCGCCACCACTGAAAAACAGATTATCCAGCCGCCCGAGAATATGCAGTTCACCTTGCCGCCACAGACCGCGATCGCGGGTATGAAACCACCCTTCACTGTCAGTTATTGGCCGCAACTTTCCCTGCTGCCAGTAACCCGCCGCAAGGCAATCTGCTTTTATCCATACTTCATCTGCTACCAGTTTTACCTCGCGCCCCGCCAGCGCTACCCCCACACCGGGCAAGCCATCGGCACGTTTGGCACAAACCGTTGAGGCCGACTCCGTCAGCCCATAACCGCACCAACAGCGGATGCCACGGGCTTCGGCATGTTGTGTCAGGGTGGTCGGGATGGTTGCTCCCCCCAGTAACACCTCTTTCAGTGTTAACACCAAGTCATCTGTTGCCAGTAACCGCCATAGCTGAGTGGGAACTAAAGAAGCGTGGCTACATCCGGCCAGTGCATCATGCAATGCCATCCCCTCTTGCACCACCAAGGTGGCCCCGGCACTCAGCCAGCGCCAGACAATCCCCTGCCCCGAGACATGAAACAGCGGTAACGACAGCAACCAGCTATCCGTCGAGGTGAAACTCATCAGCTTTAATATGCCATCGGCGCTAACCAGATGCGCCGCCAGCGAATGCACTGCGGCTTTGGGTAAACCGGAAGAGCCCGACGTTAATGTCATCGTCGCCAGCCGTAGACTATCCCAGACAACCGGTGTCATAACGGCGTTATCGGTATCAAGTACCAGTGGCGTGAAGCAGAGAGCCGCTGACAACGGGGCTGCCAGGTTCAGCACAAAATCAATATCCAACTGGGGCAGAAGCGGTACCAGCAACGCATCAGGTAACTGTGGATTGAGCGGTAAAACGCGCGCGCCACACTGCAATGCCGCCAGATAAGCCATCAACAATGTGTGACTATTCTTACCACGCAGTACCACACCACTACCGGGGACGACACCTTGCAGTTGAAAACCCGCCGCCAGGCTATCGATATCAGCCGCCAATTGTTGCCAACTGATCAGTTGTGACCCCGAGCGGATGGCGATCGCCTGAGGTCGCAGATTGGCCCAGTATTTCCAAGGAGAAGAGTAAGTCCAGGGAGAAGAATATTGCCAGGGCCAATCATTCAACTGTGCCATAGCACGTCCAACTGTTCGGTTGTTACCATAGGCAAGGGACTCTCCGGCCACGGACGGACTAACTGTGCCTGCATCAGGTTCAGTGTATCCAACCCCGGCACGGTATCCGGTGTCAGCCAATCAGCCAGCCGGGCCAGTTGGGTTAAGCCAAGACTGGATTCAATGCTGGAACTGATCACCGCCACTAATCCCGCCTGATGCGCTTGCTGCACCAGTTGCTGACAGCGGCTGATGCTGCCCACCAGCGTCGGTTTGATAACAATCGCCACCACGCCGGGTTCGGCTTCAACCTTAAAATCAGCCTCGCGCACGCTCTCATCCCAAGCGATAGCAATCCCCGTGTCACGGGCAAACTCTCGAGACTCGGCGCGGGTTTTACAAGGTTCTTCCAAAAATGCAATGCGGGCACGCAGTTCAGGATTGACATATTTCGCAAACCCATCAGCTTTCGCCCGCGTCCAACTACGATTGGCATCCAGCCGTAGTGTCAAATCCGGCAAAGCTTCCAGCAGCACATTAACAATCATGCCATCGCGCACCGCTTCATACAGCCCGACTTTCACCTTGGCGACTTTTTCCCCAGGCAGTGCTTGTAACACTGCAAATAGCTCATCTGGATCACCGGTGCACAGTGGTGCTTTGCGGTAATTTGCCGCTAATGGCAGCGTTTGATTCAGCTCCGCCAGCGCACAACTAAGGCCAAAAGCAACTGATGGCAAAGCATCAAATTCAGGTTCTGCCCCATTCACCCAGTTTTGCAGCCAATGCTGTGTCACAACCTGAGCTTCAGGCAGGGTTTCCTGGCTGAACTCCGGTAAGGGGGCAATTTCTCCCCAGCCAATCTGGTCGCCCTGCTGTAATTTAACCAGTAGCCCATCGCGGCTTTTCAGCCGCTGGTGGCGCAGTATCACTCCCGCTTCCATCGGAAGGCTATAGTGGTAAAGCGTGGCCGCGCGCATTACGGATTACGCTTGAATTTGCTGAAGTCCGGCTGGCGTTTCTCATTGAATGCGTTACGCCCTTCCTGACCTTCGTCGGTCATATAGAACAGCATCGTGGCGTTACCGGCCAACTCTTGCAGACCCGCCTGACCATCACAATCAGCATTCAGGGCAGCTTTCAGGCAGCGCAGCGCCATGGGGCTGTTTTGCAGCATTTCACGACACCAACGCACCGTCTCACGCTCCAGTTTAGCGATGGGCACTACGGTATTCACCAGCCCCATATCCAAGGCTTGTTTAGCATCATATTGGCGGCACAGGAACCAGATTTCACGCGCTTTTTTCTGGCCGACAATACGCGCCATATAAGCCGCACCCCAGCCGCCGTCGAATGAACCGACTTTTGGCCCGGTCTGGCCGAAAATAGCGTTATCAGCGGCGACGGTTAAGTCACACATCATGTGTAATACATGACCGCCACCAATGGAATAACCTGCAACCATTGCCACAACCGGTTTCGGGCAGGTGCGGATCTGGCGCTGGAAATCCAACACATTCAGATGATGGACGCCACTGGTGTCTTTATAGCCGCCGTAGTCGCCACGGACTTTCTGATCACCGCCGGAACAGAACGCTTTATCACCTTCGCCGGTCAAAATGATCACCCCGATATTGTCGTCATAGCGGGCATCAGCCAGCGCCTGAATCATCTCTTTAACCGTTAACGGGCGGAATGCGTTACGCACATGGGGGCGGTTGATGGTTATCTTGGCGATACCATCGCTGGATTTGTGATAACGAATATCTTCAAATCCAGTAGAGCAATCCTGCCAGTCGATAGCGGCGTACAACTGTTCTTCGCTCGGATAAAGCATAGTAAGCATTCCTTTAACGGGAGAGTGACAAAAATGAAGACTGTGATAAAAATGAAAGTACCTGCGCGGCAAAAGCACCGGGATTCGCCCGATGGGCATTGTGTCCGGCACGTGCCAGTGTGCGTAATGGCAACTGGTATTGAACAGCCAATTGCTGGAATTTATGGTCGCGATCGCCACACAGATAAGTGTAAGGGACCGTGAGCCGTTGTAACGCCGGTAGCAGCCAAGGCTGATGACCGAGTGACGTTGCTTCGAGCATATCAGCGACAGATGGGCCATGATTGTCCGCCCGCAGTAACACCAATTTCTCGCGCTGTTGTGGGTCTAAATCAGCAAATACATCCTGTTGATACCAGTCAGCCAGCACCTGCGGCAACGGCTCTTGGCGGAAACGCTGCCCCCACAGGCGGTCTTGCTGCAAGCGTTTTTCACGCAATTCAGCGCTTTCCAGCCCGAGGTTACCCCCTTCGACCAATAAGCCCTGCAAACCATGATGGCTACCATAGCAGGCGTGATACATCGCAATTCGCCCCCCTAAAGAGTAGCCTGCCAGCCAATATTCGCGAATACCGTTAGCCTGTAACGTTTGTACTAACTGACGGCTGATATCCGCAAAACCACAGGTAGTCTCGGCGGCCGATTTACCGTGGCCGGGCAGGTCTATCAGCAGCGAGGGATAATCGCCACATAACTCAGCAACCGGCAACCAATCCAGACCACTGCCTAACAAACCATGTAACCACACCAACCATGGCCCACTATGATGCCGGGCGGGAGACTGCGGGTGGGGATCGAGTTTACGACAAGCCAGCGTCATAATTGGGCCACCTGTTGCACCAGTTGTTGTAGTGTTTCTGCCCCCTGACTTGGCGGCACCACGATTTCAATCAATGTAACGCCACCTTGCAACCAACATTGCGCCACCTGTTGTTGGAGCTGGAGCCAGCTATCCGGTCGGGCATAATGCAGACTGAACATAGCTGCGGCGTGCTCAAAACTCACATCTTGCGGCATACAATAAAAGCGCTGGCGGTCTGCTTCTGGGGTAGGCAACAACGAGAAAATCTGCCCACCATTATTGTTCACCACCAGCAGCACCGTAGGGGCCGAGCTTTGGCGCAATAAGGCGAGAGCATTAAGGTCATATAAGGCCGATAAATCACCCACGATAACTAACGTCGGCTTAGCGGTTGCGCGCTGAACACCGGCTGCCGTTGACAATAAACCGTCGATGCCACTGGCACCACGGTTACTGTAAACCGGATAGCCAGCAGGCAGTTGGCCCAACGCATCAATCAAACGCACAATTAAACTGTTACCGACAAACAACTGACCATTATCTGGCAATAATTCTGCCAGTTGATGCGCGACCGCGGCTTCGCTAAATTGCTCATTCAAGGCTTCAGCCACATGGGCTTGAGCATTCTCCGAGCAGACGGTCAGCTCAGCGGCCCACGGCGTGCGGCGCTGTGCTGGATGTTCCTCCAGCCATGCATTCACCGGTGAAATAATTCTGCGGCCACGATGATTCGCCGGATCGAGGCGACCGGGCAGGTTATCGACCAACCAGTACTCTTGCGGCTGACACCCAGCCTGCCATTGCAACAGCCGCTTACCGGTTAGACTGCTACCCAATTGCAGCACAATCTGCGCCTGCGAGAGAATAGTTTTAGCGGTGGGATGCCCAAGCCATAAGTCAGCACAAGGTAGCGGCTGTCCGGTTTGTGACAACACATCACCTATCAGTGGCCAACCGAGCAGATCAGCCCATTCAGCCAGTAACTGCCCCTCTTGTGCCGTCATCCGCCCGGCAATCACCACTCCGCGCTTTTGTCGCCAGAAAAACCAGTCCGCTTGCTGGCCTTGTGGTACCGATAAAGATTGACGCAACCACGGATGGCTCCCCTGCCACCAGTCGCCTAAGGTGGCAGACCATTCGGCATAGGCGCGCACATCACCGCCATACAAGGGTTCGGCAAACGGGCAGTTGATGTGTAAGCCACCGTGCTGTAATTGCGCCATCGCATTATCAAGTGTAGAAACCAGCCAATTGGCAGAAATATCAGGCGTCGGGCGGGGTAAGTTGAGGCTTACCGCGGGGTGGCTGGCAAATAGCCCTTGTTGGCGAATAGCCTGATTGGCACCGCAATCAATCAATTCTGGCGGACGATCTGCGGTCAATAACACCAGCCGCTCACCGGTCAGCCCGGCTTCAATCAGAGCAGGATAAAGATTGGCGGCGGCAGTACCGGAAGTGACAATAACGGCCACAGGCTCGGTGGAAGCTTTTGCCAGACCTAAGGCCAAATGGCCCAAACCGCGCTCATCAAAATGGGTATGACAAACCAGCGCGGGATTGGCCGCTGCCGCCAGTGTTAACGGAGTCGAGCGGGAGCCGGGAGCAATACAGATATGACGCACACCGTGGCGGGTCAAGGCTTCCAGTAGCAACGCCGCCCAACGACGGTTAAAAACACTTGTCGACATGGTTCGCTCAACAGTCAGTTAACAGACACTGCGACCCCGATAATCAACATGAGGATAGTGCTTCATCCTGTTAAAAAAGCCCGGAGTGACTGATTAATGGTTATAAGTAAGGAAAGTGCTCACAGTTTACACCTGCCGCTTAGGTGTCACAATCCGCCCACATAATGAGTGCGGTTAATTACAGCATTTTATTATCCTACGGCTGACTTTCCAGCAAGGTGCGTAGCCCGGCTGATTTATTGTTAATTTCTTGCCATTCCTGTTCCGGGTCAGAGCCTGCCACAATGCCGGCTCCGGCATACAGATGGACCTGCTGTTCTTCTACCCTGGCAGAACGCAGGGCGACACTGAATTCAGTCTGTTTTGCCGAAAGATAACCGGCAGAACCGGCATACCAGCCGCGGGAAAAAGGTTCATGCTGCGCAATAAACTGCCGCGCGACGTTGCGAGGCAAACCGGCGACGGCCGCCGTCGGTTGCAAACGCTGCAAACAATCGGTATCACTGGCGCGGGTGAGTTGGGCGTGAATGCAGCGGCGCAAGTGCTGCACTTTACGCAAACGGATGATTTCCGGTGGCATTACATCGACTGCTGCCACCCCGCCCTGCAATCGCTGGCAGATATCATCTACCACCAACAAGTTCTCGCGTTGATTCTTTTCATCATGCATCAGCCAATCGGCCAGTTCTGCCGCCTGCTGCGGGTTTTCTGCGCTGGATACCGTGCCCGCCAGAGCCTCAGTCTCCAGATGCAACTGCTGGCGTAGATAGAGGCGCTCAGGGCTGGAGCCGAGAAATGCGCGCCGCGCATCAAAACGCAGCATAAAGTGGAAACAGTGATGATTGACCTGCCGGCTGGCGGCCATAAATGCCCCACTGGAGAGAGGCTTATCCAGCGTCAGTTGGGTGGCACGCGCCAGTACCACTTTCTCCATCTTCTGCTGCTCAATCTCAGCCAACGCGTGCTGAATAAGATGGCGCCACTGCGGATATTCCGGCATATGGTGGGCATGTTGCACCTGAGTATCAAGTGCAGGCAACGGCCTGGCAGCCACCAGTTGGTCGATAAAGCTAATTGCGTGCAGAGCATCTTGCTGTAGGGAGAAGTCGCTGGTCAAATTGAGCGTTAAATAGGTCTGCTCACCCCGACGTAATATTTCAATGCGGGGCAGAAACAGGAAACTGGCCTGCGCCTGTGGCGCGCCATCGGCATGCTGGTTAACGATCACCGGTTCAAAGGCATTCAAGCCCCAAATACGTAATCCGCTCGCATCCCGATGCTGCTGAATAAAATGGTCAGCCGCTTGCATATCATTGAAGAGCCGAGTTTGACCGCAGACCGCAGCCTCTTCATGGCCTTCGCGATGGAGCCAGTAAAATTGTGGGAAATGGCATTGGGCGGCCAGCCACTCTAATAGTTGGCTACCGATTCGACCCGGTGCGGGCACGATAATTTGCCGGATACCTGCCTGGTCAGGGAAACCGGCACGTAATTTCTGCCGTAATTCACCCAGCAAACCAGAAAGTTGTTTCACGACCACCTCGGCAAATCAACAGAAAGAGTGGGATTATACGGGGCGTGAATAATAAGAAAAGTCAGATTCAAAAGTTATTGTTAGTTATCACACTAATATTTGATATTGATGGTTTTGTATACTCAATAAGTGTTATCTGGCACTCAGCACAGGTGTCTACTGGCTAGCCTGCAATTATGTCGCGTTGCAGCAAAGTGGCAATTGAAAAATAAAGGGGCCGCAGCCCCGGGTAATGGATCCAGTGATCAGCCGTCAATCCTTCAGCGACGGGCGATCAATAGCCCCACGATCAAGCCAGCAGTCGCCCCTATCCCTACGCTGCACCAAGGTTTTTCACGCACATAATCATCGGTGCAACACGCCAGTGCTTTCGCCCGTTTGATATAGCATTCACTGCGGCCATTCAAACGGTTCTGAACCTCCTTTAATGCTTTTTCCGCCCGGGCTTTAATCTCTTGATAGCTTTCATCAGCTGCATCACCCGAGGCGCGCAGCACTTCTTCCAGCGTATCGGTCAGCATAGTCAGATCGTCATCCAGCGAGGTTTGCTGTTCTTTATCTCGGTTCATATGCGTTCTCCATGAGTGAAAAAAGGACATCTCATAAGGATAGTCGAAAATAGCCGGCGTAATATTGATTCAAGGTGGAAATGGAGTTTTCAGGATTAATCTGTATGGCAAGTAATATGAGGGGAAAAAGGGTTACTGATGCCCCTTCCCCCTGTTTTATGACTAAAAACGGATACAACAAGCCCCTTGCTCAGCACCGGAAAATTGTTCGCGCAATGCACCAAACAATTCACGGCCACATCCTACGTGGAAGGCAGCAATATCTGGCAAGTCGGTATGGCGGGCAGCCAATTCAGCTTGATCCACTAACAGTGAAAGCTCGCCAGTGACACCATCAACACGCACCCGATCGCCATTACGGATTTTCGCCAGCAAACCACCACAATACGCTTCGGGTGTCACATGGATGGCTGAGGGCACTTTACCTGACGCGCCAGACAAACGGCCATCGGTGACCAGTGCCACCTTAAAGCCACGATCCAGTAATACACCTAATGGTGGCATCAGTTTATGCAACTCCGGCATACCAATAGCACGCGGCCCCTGATAACGCACCACCACCACGCAATCGCGGTCCAGTGCGCCGGCGTCAAATGCCGGACCGACGTCGTGCTGGCTTTCAAACACCACGGCCGGGCCTTCAATGATCTGATGATCACGCGGTACTGCCGAGGTTTTCATCACTGCCCGCCCCAGGTTGCCACTTAAGACTTTGGTGCCGCCATGTGGTGAGAAAGGCATCGCGATACTGGCAATAACAGTTTCATCCAGCGATTGCTGCGCCCCGTCACGCCAACATAATTGCCCCTGCTCCAGATAAGGCTCTTGGGTATAGCGCTGCAAGCCAAATCCGGCCACGGTATGGACATCCTCATGGAGTAAACCGCCCTGCAACAGCTCTTTTACCAGCAGCGCTACACCACCGGCCGCCTGAAAGTAGTTGATATCTGCTGGGCCATTGGGATAAATGCGGCATAACTGTGGTATCACTTCCGATAACTCAGAAAAATCATCCCAATCGATGATGATCCCCGCCGCGCGCGCCATCGCCACTAAATGCATGGTGTGGTTAGTCGAACCGCCGGTCGCCAGTAGTGCCACAATGCCATTGACCACCACCTTTTCATCCACCAACTGACCAATGGGTAAATAGCTACCGCTGGTTTCTGTCAGGCGCGTGACCTGACGGGCGGCGGCGGCGGTGAGCGCATCACGTAACGGCGTATTGGGCTGGATAAAGGAAGAGCCGGGCAAGTGTAACCCCATCACTTCCATCACCATCTGGTTGGAGTTGGCGGTACCGTAAAAAGTACAGGTACCGGCGCTGTGGTAGGAGGCAGCTTCCGCGTCCAATAAAGCCTGTCTATCGACTTTGCCCTCCGCAAACAACTGGCGCACCCGCACTTTTTCTTTATTAGACAGGCCGCTGGCCATCGGCCCGGCAGGAACAAAAACCGCCGGTAAATGACCGAATGACAACGCCGCCATTAACAAACCGGGGACAATTTTGTCGCACACCCCAAGATAGAGTGCTCCATCAAACATATTGTGTGACAAGCCAATCGCCGCAGACATCGCAATTACATCGCGGCTCATCAGCGACAGTTCCATGCCATCCTGCCCTTGCGTCACCCCGTCACACATCGCCGGAACACCGCCCGCCACCTGGCCGACCGCCCCCACCGCATGCAAGGCATCTTTTAGTTGTTGCGGATAATGTTCATACGGCTGATGTGCCGATAGCATGTCGTTATAGGAGGTAATAATCGCAATATCGCTGCGCACCATGTTCTTCAGCGCAATTTTGTCGTCCGGCTGGCAGGCCGCAAAACCATGCGCCAAATTGCCACAGGCCAGTTGCGAACGGCGAACTGTATTTTCCTTTGCCGCGCTGATACGTTGCAAATAGGCAGTACGGGTGGCTACCGATCGCGCAGTAATACGTTGCGTGACTCGGGTGAGGGTCGCGTTCATCGCCATTCCTTATTCACTCAAGGGTGTTAAAAGTTCAATGCTGCCCAGAGGCAGGCCGATAAAATCTGCCAATACCTGTAACAACAGATTGTGATCATCCAGATGGGGGGCGCCGGACACATTCACACTACCAATCACACCAGCCTGTTGAACCTGTAACGGAAAGCCACCGCCCAAGGCGGCATAATCCCGCAAGCTGACACCATAGCGTGCTTCCAGTGAGGTTTGACGCTGCTGTAACATCAAGCCAGCGGCATAAGAGCTGGTATTAAGTAGCTCTACCACATTGCGTTTACGTCGCAGCCAGTCATGGTTTTCAGCGCTAGTCCCCAACATGGCATAACTAAACAGTGTCTGACGATTTACCGTGATATCGATGGCCAGAGCCACGCCTTGCCGCTCAGCCTGACACTTTATTTTCTCACCCAACCGCCAGGCCGTTTCATGATTAAAATGAGGCAATTGCAGTAGTTGTTGATGCTGCTGACAGCGAGCTAATTGCTGTTGTAGATTCATGAAATTCTCCGGTGATAAATGGCGGGGCATAGTGGTTATCCACCAAAACCCCACCACGGCTTAAGCGCGTTTAGCTTTAGCCAAACCTTTGTCAGCGATGCCCTTCCCCGCCGTGCTAACTTCAACATCACACTCTTTCGGCAGGGTTAAGGTTATCAATCCCGCAATAATCAGGGAGCCTGCCAGCATGCAAACTGCCGCACTCTGTCCATAGAAGAAAATCATCACACCTACCAGATACGGGCCGCAGAAACCGCCCAGATTGCCTAAGCCATTGATCACCCCGCGTGCGCCACCCGCCACTTCTGGCACCGCGATACGGCCCGGAATTGACCAAAATGGACTGGTTGCGGCTTTGAGGAAGAAACCGCACACCACCAGTGCCAAGTAAGAGACCAGTACGTTGTGGCGGAAAATCACCGACGTCACCAGACCGGCGGCGAAGCAGAACAGGGAAACCATAATCAGCAGCCGGCGCTTACCGGTTCTGTCCGACAAGGCAGAAATGAGGTAGATACCGGCAGTGGTGGCAATAAAGGGTAAAATCGCCAGAATACCGACAGAAGCCATATTACCGCCGGTTAGGTTTTTCAAGATGGTCGGCAGCCATAAGGTATAACCATAATCGCCGGTCTGATAAAAGAAGTTCAGTGCGACCAGTTTCATCAAGCCTTTATTCAGGAATACCGCCTTTAATGGCGCATTGGTCACCGGAGCATCGAGCATCCGTTCAGCCCGTTCCCGCGCCAACTCAGTCACCAGATAATCGCGCTCCCTTGCCGACAACCATTTGGCTTCCTCTGGTCGGTCACTGATAACAAACCACCACATCACCAGCACCACGGCTGACAGTGAACCTTCGAGGAAAAACAGCCAACGCCAGTCCAGAGCATTAATAATGAAACCCGATAGCGGTGCGGTGAACATGCCGCCAATTGGGGCAAACATCATAACAAAAGCATTGGCCCGGCCGATTTCGCGTTCCGGGAACCAGTTACTGACCATAGTCAGCACCACTGGCAGCATGCCGCCTTCTGACACCCCGAGCACAAAGCGCAGGAATAGCAGTTGATAATGATTAGTGACAAAACCGGTCAGAATCGAGACGACGGCCCAAACACAAAGAGAGTAAGCAATAAATTTTCTGCCGCTGCCATGAACCGCAATACGGCCACCCGGTACTTGTAGAAATAAATAACCAATAAAGAAAATACCGCCCGCTAAACCAGCCATTTGACTGGTAATTGCCAGATCACTTTCCATACCACCAGGTAATGCAAAACTAATATTTACCCGGTCCATAAAAGAAATAATACAAGCAATCATTATTGGAACAATAACGCGAAACCAACGGGCATTAGGGATCTTGCTGTCCATATAAACACGCCTCATGATAATAGCAGAGTATTACCCGCACCATGAATAACGGTGTAGGGAATGCCGCAAGCAAATAAACAGAAGTTTATTCTCTGATGTTAATTAAAATTCAC
>NZ_JAZGQA010000008.1:0-49102 GCF_048593855.1 Yersinia sp. 2542 StPb PI | reverse complement strand
GATATATTATAAATATTAAGTTTATTGTTTAATTCATTGGGGCTGGTTTAGGTTTTGTTTAGAAATATAGACTTTACATAATTATCACACGCAACTATACTCTTGAAAAATTTCGGTGGAGAAAATAATGGATACGCAAAGTAGTAGTCAAATAAGCAAGGCAAGCTAACCTATCTCTCTACAGATTTGTTGCTTGCCGAAAATGGCGGGCAGCACCCTCTCTTATTTCCTGAGTTGTGCATACCCAAGTAGACCCTTATTACTTGACGTTATCGTGGCGCTGGTGGTGTTTATTCACTTGAAGCCCATGTTTTAGTCAGCGCAACGAGATTCATTCAATCGTTGTCTGGTTATAACGCCAATGAGTGTGGGTGTAATATTTCACTCGATGTTTAATCATCGAGGGTAATAATTCGGGTTTTTATTATGGTATTTAACAACCACGCACTTTTTCCTCCCGGCAGAAACACGGGCTATTGCTGATTTATACCCTCGGGTTATATATCTCAGCACAATTACCTGTGTGCTAAATAGCACATGATTATTCTACCAATGATTAATTCATGGAGAGAATCATGGCATTAACTCCTTTTGTCGTAAATTTATTACTGGCGATGTGTTTGGGCGCATTAATTGGCGCTGAAAGACAATGGCGCCAGCGTATGGCGGGCTTACGTACTAATGCATTAGTCGCGACCGGTGCTGCAGTATTTATTCTCAGCTCTTATGCCACATCCCCTGATAGCCCTGGTCGTATCGCCGCTCAAGTTGTTTCAGGCATCGGTTTTTTGGGTGCAGGCGTCATTATGCGCGAAGGCATGAATATTCGTGGCCTGAACACCGCAGCTACACTCTGGTGCTCGGCGGGTATTGGTGTGCTTTGTGGCTTGGGACTGTATTGGAATGCAGTGGCCGCCACTGCCGTTATTCTGTGTGCCAATATATTGTTACGGGAGGCGGCGCAACGGATTAATATGCAGCCTCAGCAACAAGCCATAGACCTGGAAGTTCGTTACCGGATTCAGGTCACTTGTGGTGCGGAAGATGAGATATTGGTTCGAACCCTTATTTTACAGGCGTTAAATGGTGTGGCATTACGATTACAGTCACTTTGCAGTGCAGATATTGCCAAACCCGGTCAGTTGGAAGTGTGTGCAGAAATAATGGCGACACCCGCAGCGCAAAGAGAAATTGAAAGTATTGTTTGCCGTGTCAGTCTGGAGCGGAGCGTCAGTGCCGTCCATTGGCGTATCGCATCTGAATTACCTGCTTAATAATAAAGTAATTTACTCATTAATAAGTTGCTCAATTTTTTGCAATAAATAATTAAATACTGACCCATGTGGTAGTAAGGAGTTGTTATGGACGATCACCCCGGAGTTAACCAAATTAGTCGCTGCTAATTAAATACAAAGTTGGCAGCGCAATAATAGTTCAGCACATTTATCTCTCAATAATTGAGCGGATAAACCCTGTGCGTTTAGAATTAAAAGAGAAGCGTTATGACCCAATTCAAAAAAACAGTTACCAGCCGTAGCAGTAATAAAAAAACTTTTGCTATCGCGCAAGAAGCCAAGAATAGTTTGGATCAAACATTATCCAAGTTGAATGCTAATTTAAATGGGCTGACAGAAGAGGATGCCAGGGAGCGACTGGAATTATACGGCATTAATCAGGTAGCACATGAGAAAGCGCCTCCAGCGTTGCTTCAGTTATTGGCAGCATTTAATAATCCTTTTATTTTTGTTTTGATGGTATTGGCGGCAATCAGTTTCTTTACTGATTATTGGCTGCCATTACAACAGGGTGAGGAGACTGATCTGATAGGTGTCACTATTATTGTGACGATGGTATTGATCAGTGGTTTATTGCGTTTCTGGCAGGAGTACCGCACCAATAAAGCGGCTGAAGCCCTGAAATCGATGGTGCGAACCACCGCCACAGTATTACGCCGTAGTAGCCATAGTGCCCAACCGGCAAAACAAGAAATTGCGATTAAGCAATTAGTGCCGGGGGATATCATTCTGTTATCCGCCGGAGATATGATTCCGGCAGATTTACGGCTCATTAAATCCAGAGATTTGTTTATCAGCCAGGCGATCCTGACCGGAGAAGCTATCCCTATTGAAAAGTACGACGCAATGGGGGCCATCAGCTCAAAATCAGTAGATGCGGATGCCAATAGCGAGAGTGAATTACTTGAATTATCTAATATTTGTCTGATGGGAACTAACGTTGCCAGTGGAACGGCAATGGCTGTGGTTGTGGCTACCGGCGGGCATACTTATTTCGGGTCGCTTGCTAAGTCGATTGTTGGCACACGCGCGCAGACGGCATTTGATCGTGGCGTCAACAGTGTCAGTTGGTTATTGATTCGTTTTATGTTGGTAATGGTACCGATTGTATTGCTAATTAATGGTTTTACAAAAGGTGATTGGACTGAAGCGGCACTATTTGCATTGGCAGTTGCGGTTGGGTTAACCCCTGAAATGTTGCCAATGATTGTCAGTTCTAACCTGGCGAAAGGTGCAATTGCTATGTCACGGCGCAAAGTTGTGGTTAAGCGATTGAATGCAATACAGAACTTTGGTGCTATGGATGTGTTGTGCACAGATAAAACCGGCACATTAACCCAGGACCGCATCATTCTTGAACACCACCTGGATGCCAATGGCAGCAATGACAATAAAGTGCTGCAATTAGCATGGCTTAATAGTTTCCATCAAAGTGGTATGCGCAATCTGATGGATCAGGCGGTCATAAAATTTAGCCGCGGTAAACCTGAAATAGATGCTTTGCGCGGCTTTAACAAGGTCGATGAATTACCGTTTGATTTTATCCGTCGCCGTCTGTCAATTGTGGTAAAAGATGAGCAGCAGCACCAGCGCTTAATTTGCAAAGGTGCGGTGGAAGAGATGCTGAGCATCTGCACCCAAGTTCGCGAGGGAGATAAGATATACCCACTGGATGAAGCCCGCAGAGCCAAATTACTGGCGTTAGCCACGCAATATAATGAAGACGGTTTTCGTGTTTTGTTACTGGCAACCCGTGAGTTAGGGACTCAGCTCAGTGAATTACCGTTAAATATTAATGATGAACGTGATTTGGTTGTTCAAGGGCTACTGACTTTCCTCGATCCGCCAAAAGAGAGCGCGGAGGCTGCTATCACCGCACTGCGTGAAAATGGCGTTGCAGTAAAAGTGTTAACGGGCGATAACCCGATTATTACGGCAAAAATCTGCCGCGATGTCGGGTTGGAGCCGGGGGAACCGCTGAGTGGCCGTGATATTGAAGGTATGGATGATGAAACGTTAGCGCGTGAAGTCGAGTTGCGCACAGTGTTTACCAAACTTACCCCTTTGCAAAAATCACGGGTGCTAAAAATGCTGCAAAGCAATGGGCATACCGTTGGTTTTCTTGGCGATGGCATCAATGATGCACCGGCATTACGCGATGCTGACGTGGGGATATCGGTTGATACTGGCACTGATATCGCTAAAGAGTCGGCAGATATTATTCTGTTAGAAAAGAATCTGATGGTGCTGGAGGAGGGGGTTATTATAGGGCGTGAAACCTTCGGTAATATCATCAAATATCTGAATATGACGGCTAGCTCGAATTTCGGCAATGTGTTCTCAGTGCTGGTTGCCAGTGCATTTATTCCTTTCTTACCCATGCTTGCCATCCACCTGCTGTTACAAAACCTGATGTATGACATTTCCCAGCTCTCCCTGCCGTGGGATAAAATGGACAAAGAGTTTTTACGCAAACCGCGTAAGTGGGATGCTAAGAATATTGGCCGCTTTATGCTATGGATTGGGCCAACTTCCTCAATTTTTGATATTACGACTTATGCGCTGATGTGGTTTGTTTTTGCGGCTAACAGTGTTGAGCATCAGGCTTTGTTCCAGTCCGGTTGGTTTATTGAAGGTCTGTTGTCGCAGACGTTGGTTGTCCATATGTTGCGCACACAAAAAATACCGTTTATTCAAAGTACCGCCGCCTTGCCAGTGCTATTGACGACCGGATTGATCATGGCAATAGGTATCTATATTCCGTTCTCACCATTGGGAGCATTAGTCGGATTGCAACCATTACCGTGGCAATATTTCCCTTGGTTGGCAGGTACCTTAGTCAGCTACTGTGTTGTTGCGCAAATGATGAAGCAATTTTATATTCGCCGCTTCGGCGAGTGGCTGTAATTGCTTCGATTAATGGCTAGGTTTTATATCCGGCAAGATTATTTGTTGTTATCAGGGCATTGATATAACAGTTTCCGGGGCGAGTTGGCCCCGGAATTATGTCGACTATTCATTACTGACGCGAATCACCAACTTGCCAAAATTCTTGCCTTCCAATAGGCCGATAAAGGCTTGCGGCGCATTTTCTAGTCCGTCAACCAAGTCTTCACGGAACTTGATTTTGCCCTGATCAACCCATTGGGTCATTTGCTGTAGGAAATCACCAAAATGATGGCCATAGTCATCAATAATGATAAATCCTTGCATCCTAATCCGTTTGCGCAAAATGATGCTTTGCAACAGTGGCAAACGATCCGGGCCATCCGGTAATTCCGTATCGTTATAGCGTGCTATCAACCCGCATACTGGAATACGGGCGCGTGGGTTCAGCAATGGCAATACCGCGTCAAATACCGCACCACCTACGTTTTCATAATAAATATCAATGCCGTCAGAACAGGCTTTCTCCAATTGTTGCGCAAAATCTGTTGCCCGGTGGTCAATACAGGCGTCGAAGCCCAATTCTTCCACCACATAGCGGCATTTCTCCGATCCTCCGGCTATCCCGATAACTTTGCATCCTTTTAGTTTACCGACTTGCCCGACAACTGAGCCAACCGCGCCACTGGCTGCGGCAACGACCAGAGTTTCGCCCGCTTTGGGCTGACCAATATCCAATAGTCCCATATAAGCCGTGAAACCAGGCATGCCCAAAACGCCCAGAGAGCGTGAAGGATGGGAGAGTTGTGGCCCCAAATTGCGGATACCAGCACCATCCGATAACGTATAGTCTTGCCAGCCACTGTTGGCCAAAACCCAATCACCCACTTGAAACTCCGGGTGATTAGAGGCTTCAACGCGTGAGACGGCCCCGCCCACCATGACGTCACCAATTTCAACCGGCGCGGCATAGGAGGGGGCGTCGCTCATACGGCCACGCATATAGGGGTCAAGCGACAAATAGCGAGTGCGAAGTAGCACCTGACCTGCTGCGGGTTGCGCAATAGGTTGAATATCTAAGGTGAAATTTTCGCTGGTTGGTGTGCCATGTGGGCGTGAAGCCAGCAGAATACGGCGGTTACTGGTTTTATCTTGAGGCATCAAATTCCCTTACTTGGACGGAGTAAAAAGGCCGGTAGTGAACATAGCGAATATTAAAAATAACGCGTGTTGAGAATAATAGTAGAACTCGGCGGGATGATTTCAGCTAATAGTGCGGCAACACAGCGAAAGGTATTACGGTTCTGACAGAACGGTTGCCGCAACGCGCAGTTGCGGGTTAATTAAAGTGGGACGATCAACACGTCGACACTACTGGTATTAATCAGCTTGGCAGCAGAACAGGAGAGTTTATTCATCAGGCTTGTACTGTGGTTACCGCAGATAACTAAATCAATATGCTGCTGTTGGCAAACGTAAGCCATGCTATCAGCGAATTGCCCGTGCACAATGGATCTATCCTCTATGGGATAATCTGCATTAATCGCTAACTCCTCCATAAATAGTTGCGCTTCTTCTTGCAACACAGAACGCAAGTCTCCCAGCATGGGGGCAGCATAACTGCTGTACATTTCTGGCTCAGTTGTCAGGGTGATTAACGAAACCCTGCCATTATAGGGCCGCACGATAGAAACGGCTTTATTAACCAATTGTTGGCTATCGGGTGAAAGGGCAACTGCGACCAGTACATTTCTGTATCCCATCATTAAGCTCCCATAAGCGCGGCTATAGATTAAAGGTTAGGGGAATACACCTTTGATAAATGGGATGTCAGTCACATTTGGTTACGACCAGCCAATAATGCGAGCCGTGATAGGGCGTTAATTAAAATAGTCGCTAATAAGCAATGTTTGAAACTTATGTTTCAAACATTATTAATTACTTTCAATTACATTGTATTCACAAATTCCTTGTAAAAACGCGGATATGAACCAAAGTTAAAACTGCGGCAGAATGAAATGTGTGCAATAGCGTTGAACTGAAACATGCAGTTACCTCTGTTGCCTTTTTTAATACATGTTGTTGGGTTTTTTAACGTTAAAAGGTAAATGGGTTAATAAATGGTCGATAGGCGGTGTTTTGTGAAATCGCATAAATATTCGTTAAAACAAAATAGTTTCGGAAGGGTAGTTATAGGATAACCGAACTATAATCCTCTGCTTTAGTCCTTACTGCTGATAATTTTGGGTTATAACAGATTTATGTTCTACTATTTTGCTTTAGGAATGCTTTTGTTCGAACTGATCTAAAAACACTAAGAATTGGGCCTATATATCTAGTTTTTTAGCTCTTTTCTGACTTGTGAGTGTTTTTTAACCATGGGTGTGAGTGAAAAATGAACAATTATGGGTGTAAGAAACAGCTTTATATTTTATTTTTGTGACCTGCATCACATTGCATTTAAAATGAATCACTAGTCACATTGTATGTGCTAACGATTCGGGAGTAGAGTTGGGCCTCTTTAGGAATAATCCTAATATTTTGTAAGAAAAATTGCATAGCAAAATGCACTATCAGAGCAGCACAAAACCG
This sequence comes from Yersinia sp. 2542 StPb PI, assembly GCF_048593855.1. Taxonomy (NCBI): domain Bacteria; kingdom Pseudomonadati; phylum Pseudomonadota; class Gammaproteobacteria; order Enterobacterales; family Yersiniaceae; genus Yersinia; species Yersinia sp. 2542 StPb PI. The sequence continues at coordinate 42,329 of NZ_JAZGQA010000008.1, read as the reverse complement.
AGCTGCCAAGTTTACGACATGTTATTTCATACCAAAATGGTATTTTTGTAATGTAACACCAGTAGGTTTTAATTACTTTTAGTTCTATGGGTTTTAATTAACTGTATAGCGGGAAGGATCCCAGGTCTTGGGTGAAGAATTCTATCATCCAACTTATGTTTTAAAACATAATCAGTCGGGATGTATAAAATGAGTACGTCTGAATTACTCAAACATATTTATGATATTAATTTGTCTTACTTGCTTTTAGCACAACGGTTAATTAACGATGAAAAAGCCTCAGCGATGTTTCGTCTGGGTATTACAGATACTATGGCCGACGCATTAGCGCAGTTAACTTTACCGCAAATGGTTAAATTAGCTGAGACTAACCAATTAGTCTGTCATTTCCGTTTCAGTGACCACAACACTATTCATCATCTGACGAAAGAATCTCGTGTCGATGACTTGCAGCAAATCCACACAGGGATCCTATTGTCGAGTCACTTACTCCACGAGCTATCGTTACAAGACGGTAGTGCGCCTAAAAAAAGAGCATGACTGATGGTTGTGAAAAGTATTGTCCAGGAAGCCAAAGACATTCATTTGGCAATGGAGTTGATCACTTTAGGTGCGCGTTTGCAGATGCTTGAAAGCGAAACGCAACTCAGCAGGGGGCGATTAATTAAGCTCTACAAAGAGCTGAGAGGGAGTCCGCCACCTAAAGGAATGCTGCCGTTTTCGACTGATTGGTTTATGACCTGGGAACAAAACATTCATTCATCGATGTTTTATAACGCTTATAGCTTCCTGCTAAAAAGCGGGCAATGCACCGGTGTTGAGGCCGTTATTAAGGCCTATCGTCTTTATCTGGAACAGTGTCCTGATCAGTCTGGAGTGCCGCCATTACTGGCGTTAACTCGTGCCTGGACCCTGGTTCGATTCGTTGACAGTGGTATGTTGCAACTCTCAGGTTGCAGTTGCTGTGGTGGGACTTTTATCACCCATGCGCATCAACCACGAAATAGCTTTGTTTGCAGTCTCTGCCAGCCACCTTCCCGCGCAGTAAAAAAACGTAAACTTTCTCCGCCATCTGCCGATATTACTTCACAACTGCTGGATGAGCAGGTTAGACGCGCAGTTTGAGTCTCTTTGAGTTGTCAGAGTTTTTTGGTTACAGCTGCGGTATGGATACCGTTCCTGTAGCCAGTTAATGACAATTCATTGCACTCAAAGGGTGCTAACGCCTCACCTTCCACCCACACACTTTGCTAAGGATGTCGCGTGTTAGTTATTTTGGGTTATATCGTGGTCTTAGGTGCGGTCTTCGGTGGCTACATGATTGTTGGTGGCAACCTTGGCGCACTGTATCAGCCAGCCGAATTTTTAATTATCGGCGGTGCAGGTATCGGTGCATTTATCGTGGGTAACAACGGCAAAGCGATAAAAGCGACAATAAAGGTCATGCCAAAATTGATGCGCCGTTCTAAATATAACAAAGTCCTGTATATGGACTTAATGGCGTTACTTTACCGTTTATTAGCTAAATCCCGTCAACAGGGAATGCTGTCACTGGAACGGGATATAGAAAGTCCGCGGGAAAGTGAAATTTTCTCTAATTATCCTCGGATCTTGGCCGATAAGTTATTAGTGGAATTTATTACTGATTATTTACGGTTAATTGTCAGCGGAAATATGAATGCTTTTGAAATCGAAGCACTGATGGATGAAGAGATAGAAACTCACGAACAAGAATGTGAAGTTCCCGCAGGTAGCCTGGCGATGGTGGGGGATTCGTTACCCGCGTTCGGTATTGTTGCTGCGGTTATGGGGGTGGTACATGCCCTGGCTTCCGCCGACCGACCCGCCGCAGAACTTGGGGCACTAATTGCCCATGCGATGGTGGGGACGTTTCTGGGTATTTTGCTGGCATATGGCTTTATTTCACCTTTGGCCACCTTGTTGCGTCAACAGAGTGCAGAAACCACCAAAATGATGCAGTGCATCAAGGTGACACTGCTTTCCAGCCTGAACGGATATGCGCCACAAATTGCCGTGGAGTTTGGTCGTAAAACGCTCTACACCACTGAGCGTCCATCGTTCATTGAGCTGGAAGAGCATGTACGCAGAGTGAAAGCGCCGGCACCGCAAGCGACAGAAGAGGACGCATGAAGCATCAGAACCACCCCGTTATTGTGATTAGAAAGCGAAAAGCTAAGCATGGTGGCGGTCATCATGGCGGGTCATGGAAAATTGCTTACGCTGACTTTATGACAGCGATGATGGCCTTCTTTCTGGTGATGTGGTTGCTATCGGTTTCCAGCCCGCAGCAACTGACGCAAATTGCGGAGTATTTTCGGACACCGTTGAAAATAGCGTTGACCAGCGGTGATAAGAGCAGTGCCAGTACCAGTCCGATTCCTGGGGGCGGTGATGATCCCACCCAGCAAGTGGGCGAGGTACGCAAGCACATCGATTCAGAAGAGAGTCGCAAAGAAGAGTATCGACTGAACAAGTTGCGGGAAAAACTGGATCAATTAATCGAATCCGACCCGAGATTGAGAGCATTACGGCCACATCTGTTGATTAACATGATGGAAGAAGGGCTAAGAATTCAGATTATTGATAGCCAGAATCGGCCCATGTTTAAGATGGGCAGTGCGCAGGTAGAGCCGTATATGCGTGATATTTTACGTGCTATAGCCCCTATCTTGAATGACATACCAAACAAAATCAGTCTGTCTGGGCATACCGATGATCTGCCGTATGCCAATGGCGAACGAGGTTACAGCAACTGGGAGTTGTCGGCTGATCGTGCTAATGCTTCACGGCGTGAATTGCTCGCCGGTGGTTTGGATGAGGGAAAAGTGCTGCGGGTGGTGGGCATGGCCTCGACGATGCGCTTAAAAGAGCAAGCAGCGGACGATCCGGTTAACCGTCGAATCAGTATTTTAGTGCTGAACAAACAGACGCAACATGATATTGAGCATGAGAATTTAGATAACAAAGCGCTGGATATAGAAAAAGCCGCGAGCTTAAAGCAGCTTGAAACCAGTGGGACTGTGCCAACCGCGACGCCTGCTGCTGCGACAGCGCCAACGGGTACGGCAACCTCCACCGGGCAAACCGCGACTGGGGCGGTAACAGTATCGGCGGCGGCAGTACCGGTAACGGCAGCACCTGTGAAAACGATAACGCAGCCTGCAACAGCACCACAAACACAACAATCGAGCACGGGGAGCATCACTCCAGCGACCACTGGGCCAACGACATCGTTGCCAGCGGCACCTGCAAGTAATGCACCGGTCTCTCCGACAAGCCGCGACGCACAGTAGAGGTGACACCGTGAGCATGGATATTACCGCGTTTTATCAGACTTTCTTTGATGAAGCAGATGAACTGTTGGCAGATATGGAACAGCACTTGTTATTGCTGGACCCACTGGCACCAGATAAAGAACAACTCAATGCCATTTTCCGTGCTGCTCATTCGATCAAAGGCGGTGCAGCGACGTTTGGCTTTACGGTATTACAAGAGACAACCCATCTGTTGGAAAACCTGTTGGATGGTGCTCGTCGCGATGAAATGCGGTTGAGCACTGATATCATCAACCTGTTTTTGGAAACGAAAGATATTATGCAGGAACAGTTGGACGCCTATAAAACCTCTCAGGAACCTAATGCGGAAAGCTTTGAGTATATCTGCCACGCATTGCGCCAACTGGCATTAGAGGCTTTAGAACAACAAAGCACAGGAACCAACACATCAGTAGCACAAGGGAATGGCGTTGTGATGACTGACACCAAAGTGGGGGGTAAGTCACCGGCATTGGTTCAGGGGGGAATGCGCATTCGCTTGTCTGGCCTGAAAGAGCAAGAAATCCCACTGATGTTGGAAGAGCTAGGCAATCTGGGTGAAGTGAAAGATCCGCATCAAAGTGCTGATAGCCTGGAAGCCACCCTGATTACGTCTGTCAGTGAAGATGATATCAGCGCCGTGCTCTGTTTTGTGTTGGAACCGGAACAGATCAGTTTTATACCCGCTGAATTGCAACCAGAAGCTACAGCTGAAATGGCTGTAGTGGCGCCGGTTATCGCAGAATTACCGCCAACGGCGGTGGCCCCAGTGGCTGAAACCAACAGTTCCCCTAAAACGGGTGTTATTGCCGCACCGACCAGCCCGGAACATGTAAAACCAAAAGCGAAAGCCAGTGAGTCAACCAGTATTCGCGTCGCGGTTGAGAAAGTTGACCAGTTGATTAATCTGGTGGGCGAGTTGGTGATTACTCAATCAATGTTGGCACAGCGCTCCAGCACGCTGGATCCCGTCATCAACGGTGATTTGCTCAATAGTATGGGGCAGTTGGAACGCAATGCGCGTGACTTGCAAGAGTCGGTGATGTCGATCCGTATGATGCCGATGGAGTATGTGTTCAGCCGCTTCCCTCGTTTGGTGCGCGATTTAGCCAGTAAGCTCAATAAGCAAGTCGAACTGACGCTGCTTGGCAGTTCTACCGAACTGGATAAAAGCCTGATTGAACGCATTATCGATCCCCTGACCCATCTGGTTCGTAACAGTTTGGACCACGGTATTGAAGATGCTGAAACCCGTATTGCTGCCGGTAAACCGCCGGTGGGGAATCTGACGCTGTCCGCAGAGCATCAGGGCGGTAATATCTGTATTGAAGTCTTGGATGATGGCGCAGGGTTAAACCGGCAGAAGATTCTGGCAAAAGCGCAGTCTCAAGGAATGGCCATTAATGAGCATATGAGTGATGAAGATGTTGGGATGCTGATTTTTGCTCCCGGATTCTCCACCGCAGAGCAAGTCACTGATGTTTCTGGCCGCGGTGTCGGTATGGACGTGGTTAAGCGAAATATTCAGGAGATGGGCGGCCATGTGCAAGTCAGTTTCCAGGCCGGTCTTGGCACTTCAATCCGTATTCTATTGCCATTGACGCTAGCTATTCTTGATGGAATGTCAGTAAAAGTCAGTGATGAAGTCTTCATCTTGCCATTGAATGCGGTAATGGAATCACTGCAACCTTTGGCTGAAGATTTACACCCGCTAGCCGGCGGTGAACGGGTATTACAAGTGCGCGGCGAGTATTTACCTTTGGTTGAATTGTACCGGGTATTTGATGTTGAAAACGCCAAAACTGAAGCCACTCAGGGCATCGTTGTGATTCTGCAAAGTGCCGGGCGTCGTTATGCACTCTTGGTAGATCAGTTGATTGGTCAGCATCAGGTGGTGGTGAAAAACCTCGAGAGTAACTATCGCAAGGTGCCAGGTATTTCAGCCGCAACCATATTGGGTGATGGCAGCGTGGCATTAATTGTTGATGTGTCGGCTTTGCAGGCATTAAACCGGGAAAAGCGTGTAACGGCTGATGATGTGGTCGCAGCCTAACAGGTGGACCAATTGAAGCCTGTATGGAACCCGTATGAAAACAGGTATAGGGCACGGAGTGTTCCGGTCCTGAAAACAAACATAAATTCAACCTATTGATTGAAGGGTAAAAACATGGCAGGACTAGCAACCGTCACGAAGCTGGCTGGCGAAACGGTAGGACAAGAGTTCCTGATTTTTACGCTGGGCGATGAAGAGTACGGGATTGATATTCTGAAAGTACAAGAGATCCGTGGCTACGATCAGGTGACCCGTATCGCTAACACCCCGACGTTCATTAAAGGTGTCACTAACTTACGCGGCGTCATTGTTCCTATTATTGATTTACGGGTTAAGTTTGCACAAAAAGGCGTGAGCTATAACGAAAATACCGTAGTGATCGTACTGAATTTTGATCAGCGCGTGGTGGGTATTGTCGTTGATGGTGTGTCTGATGTGCTGTCATTAACCAATGAGCAAATACGTCCTGCTCCAGAATTTGCCGTTACTCTGGCAACTGAGTATCTAACAGGTTTAGGTTCACTCGGGGAAAGAATGCTGATTTTGGTGGATATCGAAAAGCTGTTGAGCAGTGAAGAGATGTCGTTGATTGACTCCGTCATTAAAGGGTAAGTTTCGGTTAATTTGCCTATCGGGTTTCGGTTGATATTCGTTCAGTGATCAGGTGATCTCCTGTCTCATGTCAACCGAACCAATCACCACGTCGGTCTCCATCGAAACCGTGGTCCGTTTTTGTCCGGCCAAAACCTGATGAGGCCGGTTTTCACCTCGATAATAACAAACTGCTAACACTCATCCTCATCTCGTTAAAATAATGTCTCTCTCCGGTAAAGTTCCCCCTCCCAGTGCCGATAACACAGTTAATTAGACGTCCTATGTTTTGGCGTACCTGTGTTTTGACGTACTTATGAAGGGATAACATGTTTAAGCGTATGAAAGTGGTCACCAGCCTCCTGTTGGTGTTAGTGCTATTTGGTGCCTTACAGTTCGTTTCCGGCGGGCTTTTCTTCAATTCCCTGAAAAATGACAAAGAGAACTTTGCGGTTTTACAGGTTATTCGTCAGCAACAGTCGGTGTTGAATGAAAGTTGGGTAAATCTGCTGCAAACCCGTAATACGCTGAACCGCGCAGGCATCCGCTACATGATGGATGTGAATCACACCGGTAGTGGCCCTACGGTGAATGACCTGTTGGCATCAGCCAAAGGGACATTGGGTGTGGCGGCGGAGCGTTTTAAAAGCTACGAACAGATCCCGTTGGATAGCCAGCAAGATGCCGAATCAGCTAAAAAATTAAAACAGACTTATGACCAATACTTTGGTGCGTTGACCGAACTGATCCAATTGATGGAAGCTGGCAAGATCAATGAGTTCTTCGACCAACCCACCTCTAGCTTCCAAAATGCTTTTGAACAGGATTACAACACTTACCTGACACAAAATGATCGCTTGTATGCCTCTGCAGTGGAAGACAGCAACCAGTCATTTAGCTTCGCGATGGGGGTGATTGTTACCGTACTGATTGTGGTATTCGCGGTAATTATTGTTGTTTGGCTTGGCATGCAACACATCTTGATTAATCCGCTTAAACACTTGATAGAACATATTAAACATATCGCTAACGGTGACTTAACGCAGACTATCGAAGTGCATAGCCGCAACGAAATGGGCACATTGGCAGCCAGCCTGAAACACATGCAATCTGAATTGATTACCACCGTCAGTGACGTGCGTTTAGGTGCCGATGCTATCTATAGCGGTGCCTCAGAAATTTCCGCCGGCAACAACGATCTGTCAGCGCGTACAGAACAACAAGCCGCCTCACTGGAAGAAACCGCCGCCAGTATGGAGCAGTTAACCGCCACAGTGAAACAGAATGCTGAGAATGCCCGTCAAGCTAGCCAACTGGCCTTAAGTGCATCGGAAACGGCACAGAAAGGTGGCAAAGTGGTGGCGAATGTGGTGCAAACCATGCATGAGATTGCCGGTAGTTCACAGAAAATTGCAGATATTACCAGTGTCATCGATGGTATCGCTTTCCAGACCAATATCCTGGCGCTGAACGCCGCCGTTGAAGCTGCCCGTGCCGGTGAGCAGGGTCGTGGTTTTGCCGTTGTTGCCGGTGAAGTACGTAACCTGGCACAACGTAGTGCGCAAGCTGCAAAAGAGATTAAAGGCCTTATTGAAGACTCGGTTAGCCGTGTCGATATGGGGTCAGTACTGGTTGAAAGTGCGGGTGAAACCATGGGAGATATCGTTAATGCGGTAACCCGCGTCACCGACATCATGGGTGAAATCGCTTCTGCTTCCGATGAGCAAAGTCGCGGTATCGATCAGGTGGGTCAGGCGGTCACTGAAATGGACCGGGTAACCCAGCAAAACGCCTCTTTGGTGGAAGAGTCAGCCTCTGCCGCCGCCGCACTGGAAGAACAAGCCAGTATGTTAACCCAATCCATGTCTGTATTCATTCTGCGTATGGATAACGGTAGTACTACAAGAGATGTTAGAAAAATAAAGCAACCGACACAGGATTTGAGCATCACAGCTAAAAAAACACTGGGAAGTGGCCTGCAAGACAATTGGGAAACTTTCTAGTCCCCTACAACCCTTCATACTTGAAATTGCAGGGGTGTTAACTGCGCTCACGAACCCGAATCACTTGACTGCGTAAGCTCATCGGGATTCGTTTGCTGGCTGCCTACCTGCAACTCCAATTATTTTGGGTGGACAAAAATAGATAAAGCCGACCAATGAGCCGGCTGAGAAGAGGTTACGATGTTTGGCCGAATTCGGATTTCTACCAGCTTTTTCCTGTTACTGATATTAATTTGCTCGATACAGTTAATTTCAAGTGGTCTGTCATTTACTGCTTTTCGCTCAGACTACCAAAATTTGAACCGGGTGGATCTCAGTAGCCAGCAACGGGATGCATTAAGCCTCAGTTGGGTATCCTTGCTTCAGGCGCGTAATACCTTAAACCGGGCGGGGACGCGCTCGGCTCTCAAAGTACCTCAGGAGCAAGTCAACGCATTAATGGGCAGTGCGCGCAGCTCATTACAAAAAGCGGACCTCTACTTCAATCAATTTATTGCGGTGCCACGCCTTGATGAGAGTGATAACGGTGGCGAATTGTTGGATGCCACTAAAAACAGTTATCAGAACTTACGGACGTCGTTACGACAACTAATCGATTTTCTGGAAGCCGGTAATTTACAAGGCTTTATGGACCAACCCACCCAGAAAACACAAGATTTGTTTGAAGCCGATTTTTTACAGTATTTGCAGTATGCCAATGAAGTGATTGCTGAGGCCGGTACCCAAAACCAGCAGGCGTACCATCTCTCCATGTGGATATTTGGTGCGGCGATTGTAATGGTAATAGCCATGGCGATTTCGTCGCTTGTTTGGCTGCGCACTATGTTTGTCAGGCCGCTGAAAATTATGCGCGCGCATTTTGACCGCATCGCACGGGGGGATTTATCGGCGCAGATTCATGTCTCCGGGCGTAATGAAATCAGTGAGATGTTTGCCAGTTTACGCATCATGCAGCAGTCGCTTATCACCACCGTTAGTCATGTCCGAGATGGCACTGAAGCAATGCTAACGGGGATTCAGGAAATTTCTGCTGGTAACAATGATTTGTCGGCAAGAACCGAACAGCAAGCGGCGTCACTGGAACAAACTGCGGCCAGCATGGAGCAACTGACCGCGACGGTCAAACAGAATGCGGATAATGCTCGTCAGGCAACATTGCTGGCGAAAGACGCATCAGCAACCGCTGCCAAAGGGGGTGAGTTGACGGGCAGTGTGGTGACAACCATGCATGATATCGCCACCAGTTCACAGAAGATTGGTGCCATTACCAGTGTTATTGACGGTATTGCCTTCCAGACCAATATTCTGGCGTTAAATGCTGCTGTTGAGGCTGCTCGCGCCGGTGAGCAGGGGCGCGGTTTTGCTGTCGTCGCCGGTGAAGTTCGTAATCTGGCCCAGCGCAGTGCACAAGCAGCAAAAGAGATTAAAGGGTTGATCGATGAATCGGTCAGCCGTGTTCGCCAGGGCTCCACTCTGGTTGAAAATGCGGGTACTACCATGGAAGAGATTGTTCGCTCAGTGACTCGGGTTACCGACATTATGGGTGAAATCGCTTCCGCCTCGGATGAGCAAAGCCGAGGTATAGAGCAGGTTTCACTGGCAGTAACACAGATGGATCAGGTCACTCAGCAAAACGCCGCATTAGTGGAAGAGGCTGCGGCTGCGGCTAACGCACTCGAAGAGCAGGCAAGTATGCTCTCCGATGCAGTGTCTGTTTTTCGTTTGGAGCAGGATAGCGACAGCGGGGAGGGGCAGGCAGCAGACGGCAGTGGTAAACAACCGGCTGTTAAGGAAATTCCAGATTGTCAAACGGCGTAACGAAGACTTTGTTGTGGGGTGAGGCCGGATGAAACCATCATCGATGAAACAGCCATCACCCCAAGAGTCTGGGTCGATCCTGACTCAGATGATTCAACGGCTCCCGTTGCCGGATGTTCACTTCCGGCGCATCTGCCAACTTATTTATCAACGAGCCGGGATAGTACTGGCCGATCACAAACGGGAAATGGTCTATAACCGCCTGGTCAGGCGGCTGAGATTGCTGGGGATTAACGATTTTGGTCAATACCTTGCTTTGCTGGAGACCGACCCGAACAGTGCAGAGTGGCAGGCATTTGTTAATGCCTTGACCACTAATTTGACGGCATTTTTCCGTGAGGCACACCATTTTCCGATTCTGGCTGAACATGCCCGCCAGCGGCCGGGAAGCTATTCGGTGTGGAGTACGGCGGCATCGACCGGTGAAGAGCCGTACTCTATCGCGATGACACTGTGTGATGTGTTGGGAAATAGAGTGGGTTCGTGTCAGGTGTTAGCCAGCGATATCGATACGCAAGTACTGGAAAAAGCGACCAGTGGTGTATACCGGCAAGATGAATTGCGTTCATTGTCGGCACAACAGATGCAACGCTATTTCTTGCGTGGCACCGGCCCACATCAAGGCATGGTGCGAGTGCGCCCGGAATTGGCCAATATGATCCATTTCCAGCAACTCAATCTGCTGGCACCAGAGTGGGCGTTACCCGGGCAGTTTGATGCTATTTTTTGTCGTAATGTGATGATTTATTTTGATAAAGAAACGCAGGAGCGCATTCTGCGTCGCTTTGTCCCTTTGCTAAAACCAGGTGGTCTGATGTTTGCAGGCCACTCGGAGAATTTCAGTCAAATTAGTCGGGAATTCTATTTGCGCGGGCAGACCGTTTATGGGCTGACCAAGGAGAGGTGATGAGTAAAATCAGAGTATTGTGCGTTGATGATTCTGCATTGATGCGCCAACTAATGACCGAGATTATTAATAGTCACCCGGACATGGAAATGGTTGCAACGGCTCCCGATCCGTTGGTTGCCCGTGATTTGATCAAAAAATTCAATCCGCAGGTTTTGACGCTCGATGTCGAAATGCCGCGGATGGATGGTTTGGATTTTCTTGAAAAGCTGATGCGGTTGCGGCCGATGCCGGTGGTGATGGTCTCATCATTAACCGGTAAGAACTCCGAGATAACCATGCGTGCGTTGGAGTTGGGAGCGATTGATTTTGTTACCAAACCTCAGCTTGGGATCAGAGAGGGAATGCTGGCTTACAGTGAGTTGATTGCGGAGAAAATCCGTACGGCTGCTAAAGCTCGCCTGCCGCAGCGCGGCCCAGAGAACGCGCCGGTTATGCTGACGCATACACCACTGCTCAGTAGTGAAAAGTTAATTGCAATTGGTGCCTCTACCGGGGGGACAGAAGCTATCCGTATGGTATTACAGCCGTTGCCACCGACCAGCCCGGCACTGTTAATTACTCAGCATATGCCGCCGGGTTTTACCCGTTCATTTGCTGAGCGACTCAATAAGCTGTGTCAAATCACTGTGAAAGAAGCAGAAGACGGTGAACGGGTCTTACCGGGGCATGCCTATATTGCGCCCGGCGATCGGCATATGGAACTGGCGCGTAGTGGGGCGAACTATCAGGTTCGCATTCATGACGGGCCGGCGGTTAACCGCCATCGTCCCTCGGTTGATGTTCTATTTCGCTCAGTGGCGCAGTATGCCGGGCGTAACGCCGTGGGGGTTATCCTGACGGGGATGGGCAATGATGGTGCGGCCGGGTTATTGGAGATGTATCGCGCCGGTGCTTATACCATCGCGCAAAACGAGGCCAGTTGTGTGGTTTTCGGCATGCCGCGTGAAGCGATTGGTATGGGGGGCGTTAATGAAGTTCTGGATTTGAACCAGATAAGCCAGCGTATGTTGGCGCAGATTAGCAGTGGTCAAGCCCTGCGAATCTAGTAGACATTTTCCGGTGGAAATCGGGCGTTGATAGTTAATCGCTCAGCGGTGAGCAACAAACCTTAGGAGTTGGTATGGCGGATAAGAATCTCAGATTTTTGGTGGTAGACGATTTTTCGACCATGCGTCGTATTGTCAGAAACCTGCTGAAAGAGCTGGGTTTTAACAATGTGGAAGAGGCCGAAGATGGCGTCGACGCATTGAATAAATTACGTGCGGGTGGTTTTGATTTTGTGGTTTCTGATTGGAATATGCCGAATATGGATGGCCTGGACCTGTTGAAAACTATCCGTGCCGATGGTGCTCTTAGTACTTTGCCGGTTCTGATGGTAACCGCCGAAGCGAAAAAAGAGAATATCATCGCAGCAGCGCAAGCAGGTGCCAGTGGTTATGTAGTGAAACCTTTCACTGCCGCTACCTTGGAAGAGAAGCTCAATAAGATTTTTGAAAAGTTGGGTATGTAAGGAGGCGAGATGAGTAACCATCAAATGCCCGCAACAGATGCGGCATCGGCCAGTGATATAATAAGCCGCATTGGCCAATTGACGCGGATGTTACGCGATAGCCTGCGCGAATTAGGTCTTGATCAGGCGATTGCACAGGCTGCGGAAGCCATTCCAGATGCGCGTGATCGACTGGATTATGTCGTTCATATGACGGCTCAGGCCGCAGAAAGAGCACTGAACTGTGTTGAGGCAGCACAGCCGCGCCAAAATGAGCTGGAGTCATCGGCGAAGGCGCTTAAAGTTCGTTGGGACGAATGGTTTGCTAATCCTGTCGAGCTGTCAGATGCCCGCTCTCTGGTCGCTGATACCCGTGAATATCTGGAAGTCGTGCCGCAACATACCTCATTTACCAATGCACAATTGTTGGAAATCATGATGGCGCAAGATTTCCAGGACCTTACCGGTCAGGTTATCAAACGCATGATGGATGTGGTGCAAGAGATTGAGAAGCAGCTATTAATGGTACTGATGGAAAATATCCCAGATATGCCATCTAAACCGCAAAAACCTGCTGACAGTCTACTCAATGGGCCACAACTGGATAAGAATGGTGCTGGTGTTATTGCCAACCAGGATCAAGTTGATGATCTGCTGGACAGTTTAGGCTTCTAAGCCGACTGATGACCATAATCGGCAGGTGAGGGGATATCTCATCTGCCATTATTTCTCTCTGTATTGATCTGCGCGATAACTTCATTTAAGGCTGCTTGTTGTTTAGCCAACCAGCCCCCTAACAGACGACTGAGCCTGACATGATGTCCTCATCCGAGAAATAACCCCCTAATTGCTGCTTTGTTCCATCCATAACCTTGCTGAATATTTGTCATGCTAGACAGCAATTTTTTATTTCCTAATTATCTGATATGGGAACGCTTACGCTGAACAGGAAAACCTGCTGTGGCTGAAGATAGCGACGCGGAAAAGAGCGAGGAACCCACAGCCCACAAGCTGGAGAAGGCTCGCGAAAAAGGCCAAATACCGCGTTCGCGCGAACTGACCTCGATGCTGATGCTCGGGGCCGGTTTGGCGATCCTGTGGGTATCTGGGGAATCGATGGCTCGCCAACTGGCGGCGATGATTGCCCAAGGGCTGCATTTTGACCATGGCATTATCAGCGATGATAAGCAGATGTTGCGCCAAATAGGGATGCTGCTGAGTCAAACGATGATGGCATTACTGCCAATCTTTGCCGGATTGGTGATCGTGGCGCTAGCAGTACCGATGCTGTTAGGTGGGGTGCTGTTCAGCGGAGAATCCATCAAGTTCGATTTTCAGCGGATGAGTCTGATTGCGGGCTTAAAGCGTATGTTTTCTTCTCAGGCTCTGGCCGAATTGCTGAAAGCCATCCTCAAGGCCACGCTGGTCGGTTGGGTCACGGGAATATTCCTCTGGCACAACTGGCCAGATATGATGCGGTTGATGGCAGCCCCGCCAGTGGCGGCTTTAAGTGATGCTGTCCACTTGATTATTTTCTGCGGACTGGTGGTGGTATTAGGCCTGACCCCGATGGTTGGATTCGACGTGTTCTTCCAAATAACCAGCCACATTAAAAAATTACGTATGACCAAACAAGAGATACGTGATGAATTCAAGGATCAAGAAGGTGACCCACATGTGAAAGGGCGCATTCGTCAGCAGCAACGGGCTATGGCTCGCCGCCGAATGATGGCTGATGTCCCTAAAGCTGATGTAATAGTGACCAACCCAACCCACTATGCTGTTGCCTTGCAATACAACGAAGCAAAAATGAGTGCACCCAAGGTGCTGGCGAAAGGTGCTGGCGCAGTGGCACTGCGTATCCGCGAGTTAGGTGCAGAGCATCGTATTCCGTTATTAGAAGCGCCACCGCTGGCCAGGGCACTGTTTCGGCACAGCGAGGTAGGCCAACATATTCCAGCCACCCTTTATGCCGCGGTGGCAGAAGTTCTTGCCTGGGTATACCAGTTGAAGCGTTGGAAACGGGAAGGCGGGCTAATCCCGAAAAAACCTGAACATCTGCCAGTGCCGGAAGCACTGGATTTTGCAACAGAGAGTGAGACTGACTAATGGCTAACTTGGCCGCCCTGCTACGTTTACCGGGCAATTTTAAAGATACGCAGTGGCAAATCCTTGCCGGGCCAATTCTTATCCTGATGATCTTGTCGATGATGGTGCTGCCGCTGCCGCCCTTCATCCTTGATTTGCTGTTTACCTTTAATATCGCGCTGTCCATTATGGTGCTGTTGGTTGCCATGTTTACCCAACGCACGCTGGATTTTGCCGCCTTCCCAACCATTCTGCTGTTCTCAACGCTGTTGCGTTTATCGCTAAACGTCGCCTCCACCCGTATCATTCTGATGGATGGGCATACCGGTGCGGCGGCTGCGGGCCGAGTGGTGGAAGCGTTTGGTCACTTTCTGGTTGGTGGCAACTTTGCCATCGGCATCGTGGTCTTTATTATTTTGGTCATAATCAACTTTATGGTTATCACCAAAGGGGCGGGGCGTATTGCAGAAGTGGGGGCGCGCTTTGTTCTGGATGGTATGCCCGGTAAGCAGATGGCGATCGATGCCGACTTAAATGCTGGCTTGATTGGTGAAGACGAAGCCAAAAAACGCCGTTCCGATGTTACGCAAGAAGCTGACTTCTACGGCTCAATGGACGGGGCCAGTAAGTTTGTTCGTGGCGATGCGGTTGCCGGGTTACTGATCATGGTGATTAACGTGGTCGGTGGCTTACTGGTAGGGGTGCTTCAGCACGACATGGCGGTGGGCCATGCAGCAGAAACCTATACCTTGTTGACGATTGGTGACGGCCTGGTAGCACAAATCCCGGCATTGGTTATCTCGACGGCGGCGGGTGTTATCGTGACCCGCGTCAGTACCGACCAGGATGTTGGCCAGCAAATGGTCACCCAGCTATTTAATAACCCACGCGTGATGGTGCTGAGTGCCAGTGTCCTCGGGTTACTGGGGATGGTGCCTGGCATGCCTAACTTTGTCTTCCTGCTATTCACCAGCGCACTGTTGGCATTAGCCTGGCGTTTACGTGGCAAACAAATGCAGCAACCCATGGTGGCAGAATCACCGGTGGTGCAAGACCAGCAACAAGCTACTGAAGCGACCTGGTCAGATGTTCAACTGGAAGATCCGCTGGGTATGGAGGTGGGGTATCGCCTGATTCCGATGGTGGATTTCCAGCAAAATGGTGAGCTGTTGGGGCGGATTCGCAGTATTCGTAAAAAGTTTGCTCAAGAGATGGGATACCTGCCACCGGTGGTGCATATCAGAGATAATCTGGAACTGCCACCAGCAAACTATCGGATATTAATGAAAGGGGTCGAGATTGGCAGTGGCGAAGCTCATCCCGGCCGTTGGTTAGCCATTAACCCCGGCAATGCGGTCGGTTCGTTACCCGGTGAGGCCACCCATGATCCCGCCTTCGGATTGGCGGCGGTTTGGATTGAAAGTGCATTACGTGAGCAGGCGCAGATTCAAGGTTTTACCGTGGTTGAGGCCAGTACCGTTGTGGCGACCCATCTAAACCATCTGATTAGCCAATTTGCCAGCGAACTGTTTGGCCGCCAGGAAACCCAGCAATTGCTGGACAGAGTTGCGCAAGAGATGCCGAAGCTGACGGAAGACTTCATTCCCGGCGTCGTCACCTTAACCACGCTGCATAAAGTACTGCAAAATCTGCTAATGGAGCGGGTATCCATTCGCGATATGCGCACCATTATCGAGACACTGGCTGAACATGCGCCAAACCAGACCGACCCTTACGAATTAACGGCGGTAGTTCGAGTGGCGTTAGGGCGCTCCATTGCGCAACAATGGTTCCCGGGAACCGGCGAAATTCAGGTCATCGGGCTGGATGCGGCATTAGAGCGTTTGTTACTACAGGCGCTGCAAGGTGGGGGTGGTCTGGAGCCAGGTCTGGCTGACCGTTTGTTGGATCAATCTAAACAAGCGCTGCAACGTCAGGAGATGTTGGGTGCACCGCCGGTGTTACTGGTTAACCATGCACTACGGGCACTTTTAGCCCGTTTCTTGCGCCGCAGTTTGCCGCAGATGGTGGTGCTGTCTAATCTGGAAATTGGCGATAATCGCCAGATCCGGATGACATCAACGATAGGAGCTGCTTGATGCTAACTCGTCTCTCCCTAATGTTGGCTACACTACTTCCGGTATGTGTATTGCCGTTGAAGGCTGTCGCTTCAGGCACTTGGGTGGCGGACGATATTGGGGTTACGCAGGGTTTGCGCGGGGTAGCTACCTCGTCGGCGGTACTGCAACCACCGGTAGCGCTGGCGCAGGAAAATGCGCGCATCGTGTCGGTTGGTTGGCGCTACCAATTAATGTCGACAGCGCCAGAGGGTTTACAGGTTAAATTATGCACCCCGACCCGTTGTATGCCACTTGAGGGTGGCAGCGGACAGAGCCGGGGACTGGCGGGAGAGGCGGCAGCAACTCAACTGAGGTTTGTTTACTTTATTGCCGGTAAAGGCCGGGTTAACCCGCCGTTGCAAGTGATCAGCAATCAGGTGTTGGTCAATTATCGCTAAAACCAGACGAAGGGGTAATAGCAAGTCGTACAGAAATAGACCGGATGTTCGAGCTGATTGTTGGTCTCAACGGCCTGCACTGCCTGACTCATTGACAGTGCTGCCGCACCGCAAAAAAAACACCCCAGTAGCAGACTTACATACCTTTTTTTCATATTTCCTCCTTGACACTAAGCACATTTGCTCAGTTTCAGCAGACTAAAACATCGGAGAAAAACAGGAAAACTCATTTTTTAAGTAGGTAGAAAGCATTGAGGGCACGAGCCAATCAACGCGGAGGAACGCTACGTATATAAGCCTCGGCTGAGCGGCGGTTTATATCCGTAGGGATGAGGTTTTAAATACCGATCTTGCGGCCCAGTAGACTGGCACCTTTAGAATGACCATCTGGCCCGTATAGTGACTGGCCGTGGCGGGTATTCAATACTGCCAGCGCCTGAGTATTATGCTCAATATGCTGTTGTAGCAATAATCCATTGTGCAAATTACTGTACTGAAGGTTCTCAGCCAGCTGCAAGATACGTTGCCAACGAATTGCCAACTCTTGAATCTCGCTATAAGGCGCCTGTATATTGGCCGCAATTTCGGTGGTGAGCCGGGTTTGATCCAGATAAGCCAAGGTGGCCAGTATTGAACTTTTTTGTTCCGTCACACCTTGCAGCACGACACCTTGAATCCGACCGGAGCAGAGTAATTGCTGCTCTTGTGCTACCACAGTCGTCAGTGACTCGAGAAGTTCCAGTTGCTGGTCCAAATTGGTCTGTAGTCTTTCCACCACCACGTATCCTTTTACGGTTAACGACTGTTTTGCGGTTAACGATTATTCTAGGGTTAATGACTTTTGTTATGTTTAGCTATTTCTCAGAAAATCCGCGACATTCTTTAACAGAGCATCGGCAATTTTACCGGTGTCCATCGTCAGTTGACCTGAGCGGATAGCCTGTTTTAAGGTTTCTACACGTTCTACGTTGATGTCCTGGCTGCCCGGTTGCATCAGTTTTGCCTGCGCATCACTTAATTTAACCTCAGTACCACTCACCTGTGCTTTTGTCTGGGCAGAAGGCTTACGCATCTGCTGCGCAATGTCACTGGTTTCCCGTGGCTGCACTTGCGATACCGGTAATAACGGTTGAGTGCGATCAATACTCATGTTGTGTTGCTCCCTCTATAGCGGGATTGACGTTTATCGACCCGCGAGACTTTTATCTTTTAACAAAAAGAAAGGCGGGATTGTCACAGTGCTACCCGCAAATAACTGCATACCAGAGTTATCGGCAAAGGTTAAAAAAACTTTAATCACTATAACATAATCCGAATTGTGCCATCTTCGGCTACGGTGCCACTGACGATTTGGCCGGATGCCATGCGCACCCGAACGTTATCCTGTATGGCGGCGTTGTTCATCGCTTTACCATTACTGTTAACATTAAATCCTTCTCCCTGTGCCAAAACTTGCACCTCTTGCCCTGCTTTAATGACCCACAATCGACGCAGCATATTGCGCGTCAGCGGCTGGCCGGCACTGATTTGCCGCAAGCTGACGGCACCTTGAGCAAAATGCGAATCCAGCAAGGCGCCGGGGGGGAGGGTATCCAACCGGCCTTGTTTCATCTGTATATCAGACACGGCAATTTTCTCACCCGCTGCCAGTTGGCGGCCAGCCACAGCATATTGCCCACTGACCTGCACTTGTGTCTGAATAAAACGGCGAACCCCCTCACAGCGTACGGACAAACTGATATTGCCCCACGGGCGCGCATTGGCAGGCAGCGTGATTTCTGGCACTTCGCATTGCGGCCATTGGTTCTGTGGCGTTTTGATAACCACCTTAACCTGACTCTCTTTATCCGGGTATTGCTGTTGGAAGAATTGATTTACCTGCGTTAATAAATCTGCCGCCATCGCTGAATGAGTGACGGTCTGACTCAGCAACAGCACCCCCCAAGCCAACTTTATGACGCCATTTTTATTCATTGTCATCAATCTCCTTTCTGCCTGTGTAACCAGGTAATACCAGGGCACACCCCTTTTGCACACTAGTGTACCTGTAGCGCGATGAGGTTAAGGGGACAAATAGCGACGCATTTTGCTCTTATTCTGGCGATAGGCTTTCCTATACGGCGTTTATGCTGTCGACTCCAAATTCTAACCTTGCGGGGGGACTATGCTCGACAAACTGGACGGTGCTCTGCGTTTTCAACAAGAGGCGCTTAACTTGCGTGCTCAACGACAGGAGATCCTGTCGTCCAATATTGCAAATGCGGATACACCCGGCTTTCAGGCACGTGATATTGATTTCTCCAGCCAACTGAAAAAAGTGATGGAGCAAGGCCGTGCCACAGGTACAGGGGTGTCGCTCAGTTTAACGTCAGCCCGTCATATCCCGGCAAGCACCGTTGCGCCACCTGACCTTGACCTTTTATTCCGGGTTCCAGACCAGCCGGCGATGGACGGTAACACGGTTGATATGGATCGTGAACGTACTAATTTTGCCGATAACAGCCTGAAATATCAGACCGATTTGACCGTTCTTGGCGGCCAGATCAAAGGGATGATGTCAGTGTTACAACAAGGATAAGACGTATGTCTTTACTGAATATTTTTGATATTGCCGGTTCGGCATTATCAGCCCAATCGCAACGGTTGAACGTCAGCGCCAGTAACATGGCCAACGCCGATAGCGTTACCGGCCCGGATGGTCAGCCTTATCGTGCCAAGCAAGTGGTGTTTCAGGTAGCGGCTCAACCAGGGCAGGAAACCGGCGGGGTACGTGTATCACAAATCGTTGACGATCCCGCACCGGATCGTTTGGTGTATCAGCCGGGTAATCCGCTGGCTGATGCCAAGGGTTATGTCCGCATGCCCAACGTTGATGTAACAGGGGAAATGATTAACACCATTTCGGCCTCGCGTAGCTATCAAGCCAACGTTGAAGTGCTTAATACCACTAAATCTCTGATGCTCAAGACGCTTACACTGGGTCAATAACAGGAGCTTGTCTATATGGCCATTACCAATTCTCTGACTGAGAGCGATTACGGTATTACCAACACCACCGGGACCAATTCCACCACCGGTAGCGGTAGCACCAGTCAGGATTTGCAGAACAGTTTCCTAACGTTGCTGGTTGCCCAGTTAAAGAATCAGGACCCGACTAACCCAATGCAAAACAACGAGTTGACAACGCAATTGGCGCAAATCAACACCGTAAGTGGCATTGAAAAGTTGAATACTACACTGGGCTCCATCTCCGGGCAGATTGATAGCAGCCAGTCGCTGCAAGCCAGTAGCCTGATTGGCCACGGCGTGATGATCCCCGGCACCACGGTGTTGGCAGGCAGCAAAGATGGCACCGTCACTACCACGCCATTTGGTGTTGAGTTAGAACGTTCAGCAGACAAAGTGACGGCAACCATCAGCGACAGCAATGGTCTGGCAGTACGCACCATTGAAATCGGTGGCCTGTCAGCAGGTGTCCACTCCTTTACCTGGGATGGTTCACTGGACGCGGGCGGTAATGCGCCAGATGGTGCTTACACCGTGACGATCGCCGCCAGCAGTGGTAGCGAGTCACTGGTTGCTACTCCGCTGAGCTACGCGGTTGTTAATGGTGTGACCCGTGGCAGTGACGGTTCCAAGCTGGATCTGGGCCTGGCGGGGACTATCACCATGGATAAAGTCCGTCAGATTTTGTAGGTCAGAGATCAGTCTTAAGCAGTAACCAAACAAATACCATGGTGAGTTAACTAATTGAAAAAACTCATCTTAATTTTTTAAATAGCGTTTGATATGTCATCAATGCTCAAGGTCTATAACGGACCCCGAATCTAACGGAGAAGAAAATGGGCTTTTCTCAAGCAGTCAGCGGTTTGAACGCAGCATCCAGCAATCTGGATGTGATCGGTAACAATATCGCCAACTCGGCGACATCAGGTTTTAAAGCCGGCTCAGTTTCTTTTGCCGATATGTTCGCAGGTTCCCAGACCGGTATGGGGGTTAAAGTTGCCGGGATTACTCAAGACTTTAACGACGGTACGCCAACCACCACCAACCGCCGTTTGGATTTAGCCATCAGCCAGAGTGGTTTCTTCCGCATGCAAGATAGCAGCGGCGGTGTGTACTTTGCCCGTAACGGCCAGTTCAAACTTGATGAAAACCGCAACATCGTTAACATGCAAGGGCTGAGTTTGACCGGTTATCCGGCAACAGGGACTCCTCCTACCATACAGCAAGGGGCAAACCCGGTACCCCTGTCGATTCCTCAGGATATGATTGCCGCGAAAGCCACCACCTCGGGCAATATGGTCGCTAACCTGACCTCAACCCATGATGTTATTAGCGCAACCTTTGATCCGCAAAAGCCAGATACTTATAGCTTTGTGAATAACATGACCACCTACGATAGCCTGGGTAACCGCCACGTTATCAATGTGTATTATGTGAAAACCGCTGAAGATGCCATCAATGGTAATAGCTGGAATGTCTATACCAAAGACAGCAGCGGGACATTGGCCGATGCGACTAAACCTTTTGACCCTGCTGACCCTGCCGCTGCCTCTCTGCGCGGAACGATGGTATTTGATACCAATGGCGCACTGAAAAGCGTGAAAAATGGCGCGGGTGCTGCCAGTACCACTGACTTCAATCTGACTGTCCCTATGGCGGTGGTGAATGGTGCCCCGGCGCAAACCTTCGCGCTGAATGTTGGGGGTAGCAAACAGCAAAATACCGGTACTGACGGTATTGTGACTCAGAACCAAACCGGCTATGCCGCAGGTGAGTTCACCGGCTTCCAGATCAACAACGATGGCTCGGTTGTCGGCACTTATTCAAACCAGCAGACCCAACTGCTTGGCCAAATTGTGCTGGTTAACTTCTCTAACCCTGAAGGTTTGTCTCCTGAAGGCGATAACGTTTGGAAAGAAACCAAGTCTTCCGGTAACCCGATCCTCGGTACTGCCGGTGGTGGCGGTTTCGGCACTTTGACCAGTGGCGCGTTGGAGTCTTCTAACGTGGATTTGAGTAAAGAACTGGTGAATATGATTGTGGCGCAACGTAACTATCAGTCCAATGCGCAGACCATCAAAACTCAGGATCAGATCTTACAAACTCTGGTTAACCTGCGTTAATCGAACTGACGGGATAAGCTCATGGATCACGCAATATATACCGCGATGGGGGCTGCCAGGCAGTCGCTGGAGCAGCAAGCGGTTACGGCTAACAATCTGGCTAACGCCTCGACGCCGGGTTTCCGCGCGCAGTTGTCAGCGATGCGTGCCGTACCTATCGACGGGCCGAGCATGGCAACCCGTACCATGGTGACGGCATCGACCCCCGGTGTGGATATCAGTCAGGGGACGATGAATTATAGCGGCCGCCCATTGGATGTTGCCTTACAGCAAGATGGTTATCTGGCGGTGCAACTGCCTGATGGCACCGAGGCTTATACTCGCAACGGGAATATTCAGGTTGCGGCTAACGGTCAAATGACCGTGCAGGGCTACCCGCTGATGGGCGATAACGGCCCGATTGAAGTGCCACCGCAGGCCGCAGTGACTATTGCGGCTGATGGCACCATTTCGGCGCTGAACGCCGGTGACTCACCGAATACGATTGCTCAGCTCGGCCAAATCAAACGGGTTAGGGCCAATGCGGGTGAAGTGATGCACGGTGATGACGGTTTGTTCCATCTGACTCCCGCGACGCAACAGGCGCGTGGTGCTCAGTTGGCCAATGACCCGCTGATTAAAATTATGCCGGGTGTACTGGAGGGCAGCAACGTGAAAGCGGTTGAAGCCATGGCAGACATGATTGCCAATGCCCGCAGTTTCGAAATGCAGATGAAAGTCATTCACAGTGTGGATGAAAATGAACAGCGCGCTAATCAGCTGTTAGCAATGGGCTAAGCGCGCAGGCGCAGAGGAATAAACAGATGATCCGATCATTATGGATTGCCAAAACCGGTTTGGATGCACAGCAGACCAATATGGATGTCATCGCCAACAACCTGGCGAACGTCAGCACCAATGGCTTTAAGCGCCAGCGGGCGGTATTTGAAGATTTGCTCTACCAGACCATGCGCCAGCCGGGTGCGCAATCCTCCGAGCAGACAACCTTGCCATCGGGTTTACAGATTGGTACCGGTGTTCGCCCGGTAGCGACAGAGCGTTTACACAGTCAAGGCAACCTGTCCAAGACCGACAATACCAAAGATATCGCCATTAAAGGTGAAGGGTTCTTTCAGGTGCAAATGCCTGATGGTACCAACGCTTATACTCGCGATGGGTCTTTTCAGGTGGACCAAAACGGCCAGTTAGTAACATCCGGCGGTTTTCAGGTACAACCGGCGATTACCATTCCGGCCAATGCCCTGAGCATGACGGTGGGGCGCGACGGGATAGTCAGTGTCACCTTGCAGGGGCAAACTGCCACGCAGCAAGTCGGGCAACTGACATTGACCACATTTATCAATAACAGTGGCTTGGAAAGTATTGGCGAAAACCTGTATCAGGAGACCGCCAGTTCCGGTGCACCAAACGAAACCACGCCAGGTCTGAATGGTGGGGGCTTGCTGTATCAGGGCTATGTTGAGACCTCTAACGTCAATGTGGCGGAAGAGTTGGTCAATATGATCCAGACGCAACGAGCCTATGAAATCAACAGTAAAGCGGTTTCAACTTCAGACCAGATGTTGCAAAAACTGACCCAATTGTAAATCCGCTTTCAGGGGGTAATTTAGCCCCCTGACTGCAACAGAATAATGAGTAGATGAGGCCGACCGCGTGGCCTCTTACCGGTTACAGGACTGATAATCAGAGATGGACAGAAAGCCGCTGCGCAAATCAGGTGGATTGAAATGGGTCTGTATGCCGTTGACGGCGATGCTGCTCAATGGCTGCGCGTATATTCCGCATAAACCACTGGTGGAGGGTACCACCTCGGCACAACCGGCACCGGCCAGTGCGCCGTTGCCGAATGGCTCTATTTTCCAGGCTGCTCAGCCGATGAACTATGGTTATCAGCCTTTGTTCGAAGACCGTCGCCCACGTAATGTCGGTGACACGCTGACCATTACCTTGCAGGAAAATGTCAGTGCCAGCAAAAGCTCCTCTGCCAACGCCAGCCGTAATGGTTCAAGCAAATTTGGTGTCGCCACCGCGCCGCGTTATCTGGAAGGATTATTGGGCAATGCGCGGGCTGATATGGATATCTCGGGTGACAATACCTTTGGCGGTAAGGGCGGGGCGAATGCCAACAACACCTTCAGCGGCACGATCACCGTTACCGTCGATCGCGTGCTCGCTAACGGCAACTTGCATGTGGTCGGTGAGAAACAGATTGCAATCAACCAGGGGACTGAATTTATCCGCTTCTCTGGGGTAGTAAACCCACGCACCATCAGCGGCAGCAACACCGTGACCTCAACGCAGGTTGCAGATGCGCGCATCGAGTATGTGGGTAATGGTTATATCAATGAAGCGCAGACCATGGGCTGGTTGCAGCGGTTCTTCCTTAATATCTCACCGTACTAAGAGGCCGTCGATGCGTAAACAGTCACTTGTCACTCTATTTGTTATACAGCTTATTGCGCTGCTCACACTGGTGTCATTACCTGCCACCGCAGAGCGTATCCGCGATTTGGTGACCGTTCAGGGAGTACGTGATAACGCGTTAATCGGTTATGGCCTGGTGGTCGGCCTGGATGGTTCCGGTGACCAGACCATGCAAACGCCGTTTACCACGCAAAGCCTGAGTAACATGCTGTCGCAGTTGGGGATTACCGTACCGCCAGGTACCAATATGCAGCTCAAAAACGTAGCAGCAGTGATGGTCACGGCCAAGTTACCGGCATTCTCCCGTGCCGGGCAAACCATTGATATTGTGGTTTCTTCAATGGGTAATGCCAAAAGTATTCGCGGCGGCACCCTGCTGATGACCCCATTGAAAGGGGTGGATAATCAGGTTTATGCCCTGGCACAAGGTAACGTGCTGGTCGGCGGTGCGGGTGCGGCATCGGGTGGCAGTAGTGTACAGGTCAACCAACTGACCGGTGGGCGAATCAGCAATGGTGCCACTATCGAACGTGAGCTGCCGACGACCTTTGGTACCGATGGTGTGATTAATCTTCAATTGAATACCGAGGATTTCACCATGGCACAACAGGTGAGTGATGCCATTAACCGCCAGCGCGGTTTTGGTTCTGCCACAGCGATTGATGCTCGCACCATTCAGGTTTTGGTCCCGCGCGGCAGCAGCTCGCAAGTGCGTTTCCTGGCAGATATTCAAAATATCCCAGTGAATGTCGATGCGGGTGATGCCAAGGTGATTATCAACTCTCGTACCGGCTCGGTGGTGATGAACCGCAATGTAATGCTGGATTCTTGTGCTGTGGCGCAAGGGAATCTATCGGTGGTGATTGATAAGCAAAATACCGTCAGCCAGCCTGATACCCCATTTGGTGGTGGGCAGACCGTAGTTACCCCGAATACTCAGATTTCCGTTCAGCAACAAGGTGGGGTATTGCAACGCGTCAATGCCAGCCCGAATCTGAATAATGTGGTCCGCGCCCTGAACTCGCTGGGGGCAACCCCGATCGATTTGATGTCTATCTTGCAGGCAATGCAAAGTGCTGGCTGCTTGCGGGCTAAATTGGAAATTATCTGATGAGTGATTTGATGGCGATGTCTGGGGCGGCGTATGACGCCCAATCACTGAATACCTTAAAACGTGATGCGGCAAGAGATCCACAAGGTAACTTGAGGCAGGTTGCTCAGCAGGTAGAGGGGATGTTTGTGCAGATGATGCTGAAAAGTATGCGTTCTGCCTTGCCGCAAGATGGCGTGATGAACAGTGATCAGACCCGGCTTTATACCTCGATGTATGACCAACAAGTCGCGCAGCAAATGTCGGTCAAGGGGTTGGGCCTGGCCGATATGATGGTGGAGCAGCTTTCAGGCTCTACCTCGCCAAGTGAAACGGCAGGAACGGTGCCGATGCTGCTGGATAATGAAGTGCTGCAAACATTGCCAGCACAGGCATTGGCACAAATGGTACGTCGTGCCATGCCGACACCGCCAGCCAACAACTCAGCGTCATTGCCACAAGGCACCGGTAATTTCGTGGCGCGGATGTCTATTCCGGCACAAATTGCCAGTCAGCAAAGTGGCATTCCTCATCAGCTGATTGTGGCTCAGGCGGCACTGGAGTCGGGCTGGGGTCAGCGCGAAATTCCGACGGCCGACGGCAAAACCAGTTACAACGTATTTGGCATCAAAGCGGGTAGCAACTGGGATGGTCCAGTCAGTGAAATTACGACTACCGAATATGAGCAAGGTGTGGCGAAGAAAACCAAAGCTCGCTTCCGGGTATATGGCTCCTATGTCGAGGCCGTCAGTGATTATGTCAAATTACTGACACAAAACCCGCGCTACGCCAATGTTGCCGCAGCACAAAGCCCTGAGCAGGGGGCACATGCGCTGCAACAAGCCGGTTATGCCACCGACCCGCAATATGCGCAAAAATTAGTCAGCGTGATCCAGCAAATGAAAAATAGCGGTGAACAAGCAGTAAAGGCATACAGCAGCGACCTAAGTCAGTTGTTCTAAATAGGCTATTTTATTTGTCATTTTGGGATTGGACAGTGCTCGGGGGCGTCACGTAGCCATAACTTACAAAGTCATGGTGTACGCTCCGTTGCCTGTGCGCTGGCCACACCCAAACTGTCTGCGACAATAACGCCTATTGGATTGGTGAGGATCGAGATTTACACCCATATTTTGACTCAAGTTTTCCAAAGTCGAGCCGATAATAATCACAGGCTGTGCGGAGGCTAAGGTCTCCTCAGGCAGTATCCCAATATTAATTAATGCAGGCGCTGCGATGCTCGTCGTCTGTGGTAAAAGGATTTCTTCATGTCCAATAGTTTAATGAATACTGCGATGAGTGGTCTGAGCGCAGCGCAATATGCCCTGAGCACCGTCAGTAATAACATCACTAATTTTCAGGTGGCGGGCTATAACCGTCAGAATACTATTTTTGCACAAAACGGTGGAACCTTAAGTCCCGCCGGCTTTATTGGTAATGGCGTTGCAGTAACCGGTGTTAACCGTGAATATAACTCGTTTATTACCAACCAATTACGTTCTTCACAAACGCAAAGCAGTGGCTTAACTACCTATTATCAGCAAATTTCGCAAATTGATAATTTGCTCTCTAATTCGTCCAATAACCTCTCCAGCACCATGCAGGACTTTTTCAGTAACCTGCAAAATCTGGTGAGTAATTCCGGTGATGATGCGGCCCGTAAAACGGTATTGGGCAAGGCTGAAGGGTTGGTTAACCAGTTCCAGAATGCGGATAAATATCTGCGTGATATGGATACTGGCGTAAACCAGAAGATCACCGAAAGCGTTACGCAAATCAATAACTATGCTGACCAAATTGCTAAGTTAAACGATCAAATTACCCGTTTGCGCGGCAGCAGTGGCAGCGAGCCAAATGCGTTACTCGATCAGCGCGACCAATTGGTCACAGAATTGAACCAGATTGTTGGCGTGACCGTGACCCAGCAAGACGGCGATGCTTACAACGTTTCTTTTGCCAGCGGTCTGCCATTGGTGCAAGGACCGGATTCTTATAAAGTCGAAGCCATACCTTCCAGCAGTGATGCTACCCGATTAACCATTGGCTACAAATATGGTAGTGGCGATGTGCTTGAAGTGGACGAAAGCCGCCTGACCACCGGTAGCCTGGGTGGTACGCTGAAATTCCGCAGTGAGGCACTCGACAGTGCACGTAACCAACTGGGGCAATTGGCCTTGGTCATGGCAGACAGCTTCAATACTCAGCATAAAGCCGGGTTTGATACCAGCGGTGATCCGGGCGTTGATTTCTTCAGCTTTGCACAACCGAATGTGTTGAAAAATGCGAGAAATCAGGGTGATGCCAGCTTGACGGTGTCCTACACCGATACTTCAAAAGTCAAAGCCAGTGATTATAGTGTGGAGTTTGATGGAACTGACTGGCAGGTGACACGGCTGTCTGATAACACCAAAGTGCCGGCTAACCCGGTGAAAGACGGCAGTGGTAACACCACCGGGCTGAGCTTTGATGGTGTCGCCGTCAGTGTTGATAACGGCACTGCTGGCGCGCAAGCCAGAGATAAATTCATCGTCAAAACCGTCTCTAACGTGGCTGCTAATTTACAGGTCGATATCACCGACTCAAGTAAGATTGCTGCTGCCGGTACCGCTGATGGTGGCGCGAGTGACAACGTTAACGCCCAGGCATTGTTAGATCTGCAAACCAAAAAACTGGTTGATGGCAAAGCCACGCTGTCTGGTGCTTATGCCGGTTTGGTCAGTAACGTCGGTAACCAAACCAGCACCGCGAAAACCAACAGCACGGCGCAAGCCAATATCGTCAAACAGTTGACCGCCGAGCAGCAGTCTATTTCCGGCGTGAACCTGGATGAAGAGTACGGCGATTTACAGCGTTTCCAGCAATATTATCTGGCGAATGCCCAGGTCATTCAGACGGCTTCGACGCTGTTTAATGCGTTGCTGAGTCTGCGCGGTTAATTTTTTGTCAGCGGCAGAGAGTCCCTGTCGCTACTTATCTTATTTAGCGGTTAGTCAGTATCCCTGTTAAGACAGATTGATTGTTGAGACGGGGTTAGCGGGCTGAACGATTACTAAAAGGAACTGGCATCATGCGCTTAAGTACCAGCATGCTGTATCAGCAAAATATGCAGGGCGTGACTAACGCCCAATCACTGTGGATGCAGTCGGGCCAACAACTCTCCAGCGGCAAGCGGGTGGTTAACCCTTCCGATGACCCGATGGCCGCATCTCAAGCGGTGATGGTGTCGCAAGCCCAATCGGAAAATAGCCAATATACTTTAGCGCGCAGTTTCGCTCGCCAAAGTTCTTCGCTGGAAACCACGGTTTTGGCGCAGGCGACCAGTACCATTCAATCAATTCAGACCTTAGTCATTAGCGCTAAGAGCGATATATTGAGTGATGATGACCGTGCCTCTTATGCCACTCAGTTACAGGGTTTGAAAGACCAACTGGTCAATCAGGCTAACACCACTGATGGCAACGGTCGTTACATCTTTGCTGGCTTCAAAAGTGACAAAGCGCCGTTTGCGGTTAGTGCTACCGGTGATGTGACTTATCAGGGCGGCGATGTCGCTATTGAGCAGAAAGTCGATGCTAACCGTTCGATTACGGTTGGACATACCGGTTCCAGTGTCTTTATGGCATTGACCAGTAATGCGAAACCTGAACCTGATGATGCCGGTGGTAATCCGGTTGCGTCAGAAAGCAATATTTTCAATACCATCGATACCGTGCTGAACTCACTGAAAGTCCCGTTACAAGGGGCGACTGATGCGGTTAAAGATCAAGCTAATGCCGATATGGATAAAGGTATCCGTGGGATGTCCAACTCATTGAATAATGTGTTGTCGGTTCAAGCCGAAATCGGTACCCAACTGCAAGAGCTAGACAACCTGGATAGTTTAGGCAGTGATCGTAGTTTGATTAATAAACAGCGTTTGAGTGATTTGCAGGATGTGGATTGGACCGCGGCTATCTCGTCATATGTGATGCAGCAGGCTGCGCTACAGGCTTCATATACCACATTTACCAATATGCAGGGTTTGTCCCTGTTCCAGCTTAATAAGTAATCCGTCTTCTGCCTGTGGGTCTACCCCACAGGTTCCCTCTTAAGTGTACTTAAACCGGGTGCACTTTTTGGTGTGTCATCTTTTCCCACTAAGGTTTGGGGTGACATACCATTTTTTTGCAGCGACTCAGTTTGCCAATCCGCTCAATACGCCGGCTAATCGGTCAAAAACTTCCCCGAACAGATGCTCAGCAAAGGGGGGCAATAATGGCATTATCAACCCTATTGAGATGATACCGACGGTCAACGTCAGTGGGAAACCGATAACGAACACCGAAAGTTGAGGGGTCATTCGGTTTAGCATGCCTAATGCCATATTCAGAGTTAACAACAGCGTGATCAGCGGCAATGCTAACATCAGTCCATTCATAAAGATTAATGAGCCGGCCTGCGTCAATGCCAGAAAGCCATTACCATTGAGCGGTTCGAACTGAATGGGTAAGGTATGAAAACTGTCGGCCAACAATGAAATTAGCCATAAATGACCATCAAAAGTGAGGAATAACAGCAGGGCCAGCAAGTTAAGTAACCGGGCTAAAACCGGCATATTCGGCCCCCCCGAGGGGTCAAAGAAGGTCGCGAACGACAATCCCATCTGTAAACCAATCACTTCACCGGCCAGCCGGATGGCAGCAAAAGCAAATTGCATGGTCAAGCCGATGGCTACCCCAATCAACACTTGTTGGGCGGCGACCCAGACTGCACCGGTTGAGACTAAGGGAATATTGACCGGGGGTAGCGAAGGGGCAATCAGAAAGGTAATTAACAGCGCCAAACCGACTTTAACTTTGCGGTTTATCTGTTTCTCACTAAACACCGGCGCAGTGGTGATCAGCGCCAGCACCCGAATTAACGGCCAGAAATACTGGCTGACCCAGAGGCTAAGTTGAGTGGTATCGAGGGAAAGCACCGTTAGCCAATCAACGTGGGCAGGCTGGTGAACAGATTACGCATATAGTCCAGTATCAGGTTCAGCATCCATGGGCCTGCGATCACCATCGTGGCGAACACGGCCAGTATTTTTGGGATGAATGACAATGTCATTTCGTTAATTTGCGTTGCTGCCTGCAACAGGCTCACGATCAGGCCGCTTATCAGGGCGGCTAATAACAAGGGCGCAGCCAGGGCAAGTGCAATCTTCATTGCCTCAACGCCGAGGGCCATTACCGATTCTGGTGTCATGATGAGTCTACCTTAGCTATAAAAACTCTGTGCCAGGGAACCCAGTAGTAGCTGCCAACCATCAACCAAGACAAATAGCATCAGCTTGAAGGGCAGTGAGATACTGGCTGGGGGAACCATCATCATCCCCAATGCCATCAGCACACTGGCTACCACCAGATCGATAATCAGGAAGGGAATAAACACGGTAAAACCGATTTGGAAGGCGGTTTTCAGCTCGCTGGTGACATAAGCAGGTAGCAGAATGCGCATCGGTACCACTTCGGGACCTTCCAATGGCGGCAGATTGGCCAGCCTGGCATACAGTGCCAGATCTGATTCGCGGGTTTGGCGCAGCATAAATTCACGTAAAGGTTGTGAGCCTTTATCCATCGCCACTTCCATGCTTATCTTGTCCTGACTGAAAGGCAGATAAGCGTCCTGATACACCTTGTCAAATACCGGCGACATAATAAAAAATGTCAGAAACAGCGCCAGACCCAACATCACCTGATTGGGGGGCGCAGAGGGGGTACCCAATGCGTTGCGCAGCAACCCGAGCACAATAATAATACGGGTAAAACTGGTCATCATCAGTAAGGCGGCTGGCAGGAAACTCAGGGTGGTGATGAAAACCAAGGTCTGCACCGGTAAAGACCAGCTCTGCCCACCATTAGCCAATGGCTGGCTGATGATACCGGGCAGTTGAGCCAGCACCGCCGGAGAGCAGAGTAAGCCCAATAGCAGTAGGGTGGTTTTATTGATGAGTGCAGCCAGAAGACGGCGCAGCAGCAACCGATAAGTGAAATCAGTGTTGGCCGCTGCGGTTGTTACGCTATTGGCTGTGGTAAGCACGGGGCGAAGAGACATCATGCCGATTTTTCCGGGTGTTTCGATTTCTTGTTAAATAGATGGTTGTTCAGTAGCTGGCGAAAATCGGCCGGTTTCGCACGGTCGGGCGACGAAGCTGCTGTCGCTTCATCAATCGCAGGACGTGTCAGAGTGTGGAGTTGTGTCACCTGCTGTGCAGTTACGCCTAACACCAGCCAGGTATTGTCTACTTCAACAATGACCACCCGCTCGCGCTGACCAACCTGACAACTGGCCTTCACATTCAATAATTTGTTGTTACGTGCCTGCGGGGCAAAACCTAAACGGCGTACCAGCCAGGCACCACATAAAATCAGCAGTAAAATACCGCCTAACACGCTGCCAACCTGCGTTAACACCGAGCCGGCAGGTATCGCTGGTGCCGTCTGTTGCACCGCCGTACCAGGGTGGCTGGCCGCAAAGCCAGTAACCGGTGTCGTAACCGTGGATGCGGCAGTATCAACCTGTGCTGCGGTCATTAGCGGCTCAGACGGCGCATACGTTCTGACGGAGTAATGATGTCAGTGATACGTACACCATATTTATCAGCGACTACCACCACTTCACCCTGCGCAATCAGATAACCGTTAATCAAAATATCCAATGGCTCACCGGCCAGGCCATCAAGGGAGACGACCGAGCCTTGAGACAAGCGCAGTAACTCTTTGATGGTCATTTTGGTGCGACCCAGTTCAACGGTCAGCTTTACCGGGATATCCAGAATTAAATCGATATCCTGTAGGTTACCCAAGGCATCCGGTGCTTCCAGTGATTTAAATACACCCTCGGTGGTGGCCGCTGGTTTATCCGCTGCCTGCTGCTCATTAAACGCATCAGCCCACAGATCGTCCACGGATTCCTTTCCATCGTCAGACGGAAGCTTAGGGTCACTCATTGGGCTGTTCCTCATTCAGAGCATTCAAAATAGGGTTAATCAAATGTTCAACACGTAGGGCATATTGCCCGTTTAATGTCCCGTACTGACTGGTCAGTACCGGTACGCCGTCGACATGCGCAATCAGTCGATCCGGTTTATCTATGGGTAATACATCCCCTGGTTGCAGCTTGAGTATCTGCGATAGTCTCAGCGGGATATCGACAAAATTAGCCACCAGCTCCAGCTCGGAGTGCTGCACTTGCTTCACCAGTGTTTCGCGCCAGTGGCTATCTTCCTGTCGGGAATTTTCCAACGGTGGGTTGGTTAGTAGCTCACGCAATGGCTCGATCATGGCGAAGGGAATACAGATGTTGAACTCACCACTCAACGCCCCGATCTCCACATGGAAAGGGGTGGTGACCACGATATCGTTGGGGGAGGTGGTGATATTGGTGAATTTCACCTGTATTTCAGAACGGACATATTCCACATCAATTTTATAGATAGGCGCCCAGGCATCACGGTAGGCATCCAGCGCTAGCCGTAACATGCGGTTAATCACACGTTGCTCAGTGTGGGTAAACTCGCGACCTTCTACTTTAGTTGGGAAGCGACCATCACCACCGAACAGATTATCAACCGCAATAAAGACCAGGCTCGGGGCGAAAACGAATAGCGCGGTGCCACGTAGCGGTTTGAGATGAATCAGGTTGAGATTGGTCGGTACCGGCAGATTACGGGCAAAGTCGTGGTATGGCTGAATTTTTATCGGGCCGACGGTGATATCCGGGCTGCGACGTAACAGGTTAAACAGCCCCATACGGAACTGACGAGCAAAACGTTCATTGATGATCTCCAACGCTTGCAGGCGTTCACGCACCACACGTCGCTGGGTCGTCGGATCGTAAGGTTTAACGTCTGTTTCATTACCGACGACAGCAACTGGCTCATCGCCACCGCTGTCACCGTTTAACAGTGCGTCAATCTCTGCTTGTGAAAGAATGCTATCGCCCATAATGATTATCGCAATATAAATGCGGTAAACAGCACATCGCTGACTACCTGATTAGGTTGGCCTTTAACCATTGGCGGGCTAAGTACGTTTTTAATTTCACCGACTAAACGCTGTTTGCCTTCTTCATTTGACAGGCTATCGGCGGACTGCCGAGAAAGTAGCAACAGCAAGCGGCTGCGAACTTCCGGCAGATAGTCATTGAGTTTGGCGCGAGTCGCATCGTCGGGCAGCCTTAACGTTAATCCGATATAAAGCACGCGATCCAGATTGTTATCTGGCGTGATCAGATTGACCGTAAAGGTCTCCAGCGGCATAAACACCGGAATAACAGGAACGGCTTTCGCAGCGGTAGGTTTACTCTTATGGAGTATCCACCAGCTATAACCGCCACCTGCAGATGCTGCCACAGCAATCAGCACTAGCAGGATCACCCAGATCGAACTCTTACGCTTGGCCGGGAAGGTATTATCAGACATGGAGAAGACAAATTCCTGTTTCGGTATCAAACCGGTGAATCACGACAATAACCTGGGGTATCTCATTGCTGGATGGCACAAACCGCTGACCACCGACAAATAACCCCATGCTATCCGAATTATTACTGATGATTATCCCGCGTATCTTTAATGCCAATAGGCAGAATAGGTGGCGAAAAACGGCCTAACTTGTCCGTTTGTCACCTTTTGCTGAAATTAACACCCGTTTTAGGCGAAAATATCGACACCACCATTACCATTAGCCAGTGATTGCAACGCCGCAGGTGTCACGAGCGGTGTGCTGTTCGGTACATCACCCGATGCGCTGCTACCGTAAGCGGGTTGGCCGTGTGATGCGAAACTCTGCTGATTTTGTTGGCTCTGTTGTTGTGCCTGTTGCCACTGTCCTTCACTGCCGACACTGCTTTGGCCCAACTGGATACCACTTTCAGCCAATGCCGAGCGTAAACTTGGCATCGCCGCTTCAATAGCTGCCCGAACCTGGCTGTGAGCTGAAGCAAAGTGCAACTGAGCTTGGTTATCTTCCATTTTCAGGCTGATTTGCAATGCCCCCAACTCTTGCGGATGTAGCCGCAGTTCGGCATTTTGTTGGCCGTTACGACTAAACATCACCACTTGTTGCCCCAGCGATTGTTGCCATTCCTGGCTACCCAACTGAGCGCTTAAATGGCCACTGACGGGCACGCTAACCGGGCCACTGGCTGTCGCTGGCAGAACCGGGCTGGAAACCGGAGGGAGTGATGGTGTTACCGTGGCTGAACTCACGGCTATTTTATCCACCGCGGCTGTGGCAATGGTTTTGTCGGTCGGTACGGCTACGGGGGCGGCTTTGGCACTAAGGCTGCTATCTGCATCCTGTGCTGTCGTCAGACGTGCCAGCTTATCTTGGGCGGTAGTGGTTTTAGCCTTACCGGGGGTGGCCGCTGGCAGTGCGTTGTTGGTGGCATTGTCACTTTTCGCAGTGCCGATGGTGCCGCCGATCAATGCCGCCAAACCTTTATCTTGTGAGGTCAGACTGGTCAGAGTAGCTAAGTCCTGCCTGGCGCTGGTTTTGTCGCTGGTCAGGCCATTGCCGTCAGTCAATGGCGTTTTCTGTCCATTGTTGGCGCTGCCCAGCGTGGTAGCAACCTGGTGGGGTAACATGGCTAATAACGACTGCAACGCACTGGATTCGGCCAGCGCGGTGGTTTTATCCAGCGTGCTGTCATCATCTAATGTGGTTTTCTTCACATTAGCCGCGTCTCCAGTCTGCCCTGCGTGGGTCAGGCCTACAGGCAACGTGGCGCTAATATCACCTAAGGCGGCCAATAACTGATTCAATTTACTGTTACCACTGATTGACTTTCCTCCGTCCACATTGGCAGTGATATCAGTGGTTGCAGCCAGCGATGATTTCAGGGTCGAGGCATCCATAGCCGTCAGCTCTTTACCCAGTTGGTCACCCAATAATTTGGCAAAATCAGCCGGTAGCCCCGCGTCTGTAAACAGCGCAGCAATCGATGAAGAGGAAGATGCACCCTCAGTTTCACTGGCAGTTGCAGTGGCAGGCAATAGGGACAGATTCATGAATTAAGACTCCTTTGTGAGGCGCGCTGTGCGAACTCATCCATCAATTTTTGATCCAAACGGTTTTCTTGCAAGCGCGCGGTGGTTTCAGCCCGCTCATTCAAGGTTTCAAATGCATTTAACCGTTGCTGCTTTTCTTGCCAATGCTTAACTGCCTGCTCAACTTTGACATTCCACTGAGCCAACTGATTACGATGTTGGTCAATGGCTTGCTCCAGCGTCTGAATAAATTGCTGATAGTTTTGCCAACTGGAGGAGGCCATCCCGTTACTCAGTGTGTCATTCAACCGCACCCGGTATTCATCCTGATAAGTCAGCAACATCGTGAGTTGCTGCTCAGCATTCTGATAGGACAGGCGAACCTGACCCAGTTGCGTGCTTGCCTGTTCGACGGCTTTCTGGGCCAGATCGCGCAGGGTGATGAGAGGTGACTGACTTTTCATCGTATTCCTTATACCCGCCGTACTTGAAGCCGCAGGGTTGTTGGCTACCTTCACTTACCCAAATGGCTTGACGGTGTCAGCTCATTGGGATTAATGAGGCTCACCCTACGGGCTAGCATAAATACTGTTCAAATCGGTTCCCGACCGATTTGTCATTCACTTGCCGCCTACCTGCCACGCCAATTTCTTTGGGTATACGCCAGGGGCGGTGGCTTGAGTCACTGGCTATCAACCCGGAAACAGACTCTTCAGATGCTGGCATGCATCGTCGTAACTGCTGCGTTCGAACATGCCTTGCTGTAAGAAGATTTCCATTTGCGGGTAAAGGGCGATAGCCTTATCCAGTAGCGGATCACTACCGGCGGCATAGGCACCCACACTGACCAAGTCACGGTTACGCTGATAACTGGCAAGTAGTTGTTTAAACTGGCGAACTTGACTGTAATGGTTCTCATCGATCAGTGATGTCATGGCACGACTGATCGATGCTTCAATATCGATGGCCGGATAGTGGCCAGATTCAGCCAGACGGCGTGATAACACCACATGACCGTCGAGAATGGCGCGTGCCGAGTCGGCAATCGGGTCTTGCTGGTCATCGCCTTCGGTTAATACGGTATAAAATGCAGTAATCGAGCCACCGCCGGTGACACCGTTACCCGCACGTTCCACCAGCGCCGGTAATTTAGCGAATACGGAGGGTGGATAACCTTTCGTTGCCGGTGGTTCGCCGATGGCCAGCGCAATTTCACGTTGCGCCATGGCATAGCGAGTCAGCGAGTCCATAATCAGCAATACGTGCTGACCACGGTCACGGAAATCTTCTGCAATGCGAGTTGCATAAGCGGCACCTTGCATACGCAGTAATGGCGATACGTCGGCAGGCGCGGCTATCACTACCGAACGAGCACGGCCTTCCGGCCCTAAAATATTCTCGATAAAGTCTTTTACTTCACGGCCACGTTCACCAATCAGACCCACCACAATGACATCTGCTTGGGTATAACGCGCCATCATGCCGAGCAGCACACTTTTACCTACCCCAGAGCCGGCGAACAGACCCATACGTTGCCCACGGCCAACGGTCAGTAGGGCATTAATCGTCCGCACACCGACATCGAGTACCTGCACAATCGCGGTACGTTGTAATGGATTGATTGGCGGGGTGATCAGTGGGGCGCGATAACTGGTTTCTGGTGCAGGTAGACCATCAAGCGGTTTGGCACTGCCATCCAATACCCGCCCCAGGAGTTCCGGGCCGAGCGGCAGTTGTTTACTGGCTGAAGCACCGCCGGTGGTCACCCGGGCATAGACTCTGGCACCGGGTACAATGCCTTCGACTTCTTCCAGCGGCATCAGAAACAGGCGATGGCCGTTAAAACCGACCACTTCACTTTCAACTTCCTGCACTGCGCCGTTATCGTGGCGCTCAATCAGACAAGTTGCGCCCAATGGCAGCTGTAATCCCGTGGCCTCCAGGACTAAACCCGTGGCGCGGGTCAACCGCCCGTAGCGACGGATAGTGGTTGACTGGCTGATGCGCTCTTCGAATTTATCTAAAGAGGCGAGCCAACGACCAAGGCGCGCGGTCATCATAATTCTCCCGGCGCGGCGAGGCGGCACAACTCATGCCAGCGGGTCGCCAAACTGGCATCGAGATCACCTTCTTCGGCGCTGACTTTGCAGCCACCCGGATGAATTTGACTATCACCCAGCAAGCGCCAGCCATGCAGACTTAAGGTGCTGCCTAAGCGTTGCTCGACGACTGCCAGATCATCAGGATTAACCCGCAGTTGTGGCTTACCGGTGAACATCGGTTCTTGCTGAATCAGTTGTTGGATTTGGGCCAATAATGCCGTGCCATCACAGATTGCAGGTTGCCCGAGAATTTGTTTCGCGGCGGCCAGGGCCATTTGCATTAACCGCGAGGCAATCACGCTGTCGAGTGCATCAAGGGTACTTTGGAAGTCGTTCACCAGCAGTTGCCAGTGGGCAGTCATCGGGGCCAATTGCTTTTGAGCATCGGCCAGTGCCTGTTGATGACCTTCCTCCAGACCGGTCTGGTAACCTTTATCCAACCCTTCTTGTAACCCTTTAGCGAACCCTTGTTGGCGGCCCTGCTTCTCGGCTTCGAGTTGCAGATTTACCAGTGCTTGCTGCTCACTGACCCCGGTTGATTCGCTATCGCTACCCGTATCCGGTTCATCAGTAAACAGCATACTGATATCCGGCGCAGCCGCGGGCGGAGTAGTATCCGATGTAGTGGCAAAGTCGTTGAGTGACCAAGGTTGCCAGGGCAGGGCATTTATCCTGTCAGACATAGATATCCTCGCCACCACCAATGACTATCTCGCCGCTTTCCGCCAGACGACGGACAATAAGCAAGATGGCTTTCTGTTCGTTTTCGACCAGTGACATACGTACCGGTCCACGGGTTGCCAGATCGTCGCGCAAGATTTCTGCTGCACGCAATGACATGTTGCTGAGGAAACGCTCGCGCAATGCTTGATCGGCACCTTTCAGGGCGATCAACAGTGATTCGTTGTCTATCTCTTGCAGTAAACGCTGAATGCTGCGGTCGTCGACACTGACCAAATTCTCGAACAGGAACATTTCGTCGATAATTTTTTGAGCCAATTCGCCGTCGTATTCGCGTACTGCGTCCATGACCGTCTCTTCCTGTTGTGTTTTCATCAGGTTGATAATCTCGGCCGCTGTGCGGATACCGCCCATTTTGCTGCGTTTGAGGTTCTGGCCATCGAGCAGGTTGTTCAATACTTCGGTCAACTCAGCCAATGCGGCGGGCTGGACACCACCAAAGGTGGCGATACGCAACATCACATCGTTGCGCAGGCGCTCGTCGAACAGCGCCAGTATGTCGGCGGCCTGAGCGCGTTTCAGATGGACCAGGATGGTGGCGATAATCTGCGGATGTTCGTCGCGGATCAGGTCGGCCGCCATCTGCGGTTCCATAAAGTTGAGCGTTTCCATGCCACTGGTGGTTTCGCGCGATTCCAGAATATCTTCCAACAAGCTGGATGCGCGCTCTTCCCCCAGGGCTTTTATCAGCACACTGCGCAGGTAATCACTGGCGTTGACGCTCAGTGCGGCATATTGCTCGGCATCGTCTTCAAATTCAGCCAATACATCAATCAGTTGCTGGTGAGAAACCTGACGCATACTGGCCATGGTGGTACTGAGTTGCTGCACTTCGCGCGAGGAGAGGTGTTTAAACACCTCAGCGGCATGGTCTTCACCCAGAGTCATCAGCATGATGGCGCTTTTTTCAGTTCCGGTCAGGCTCATTGGTCATTACTCATCCATTGACGGATAACCAGCGCGACAACACGTGGGTCTTTATCCGCAAGTTCGCGTATACGCTGGGCCTGAACTTCAGCACTCACTCGCTGCTGATTTTTCTTACGTAAGGCCAGCTCTTCTTTACTCTGTTTGGCATTTTCAGACGCTACCGCAGTCTGGACAATGTTATTGACCGATGCCGCAGCCTTATCAGCAACTTGTTTCTTAGCGACCATAGGGCGCACTAATTTGCGCCATAAAATCCATGCCACCAGCAAGATAAGCAGATAACGACCAGCATTTAACATCTGATCAAAGAACGATTGTTGCTGCCAGAAGGGCAGTGTGTTGCCGCTGGCATCATCGGTGGCGTTAAATGGTGTATTCACCACATTTAATGTGTCGCCACGATCAGTAGAGAAGCCCATCGCCTCGCGTGTCAGGGATTCCACTTGTGCCAATTGATCTTTGGTCAGCGCAACTGGCTTGCCCGCCTTATCACTGCCGTAATTAACAACAACGGCAACAGAGAGGCGCTGCACCATGCCAGCTTGTTGCTGGGTATGACGGATTGTGCGGTCAACTTCAAAGTTAGTGGTTTGGTCGTGGCGGCTGTTGCTTGACGTCGCTGTCGATTTAGCGGCAGTGGCCGGACGATTAGCCGTGTTGGCATTGTTCGCTGTGGCACCAGCTGCACCGGCAGCAGGCGTCGCTGCTGGGGTTTCAATCGGTGCGACCGGTGTGGCAGATGGCTGATTGGATAATGCCCCCGGAACACCACCGACATTGGTTCCCCCCAACTGTTCACTGGTGCTAACTTGCTGTGAGCGGACCGCGCCTTTGTCGGCGGCCTGATTAGGCTTGTACTCTTCATCGGTCTGTTCACGGCTGGCAAAATCAACTTGAGCCGTGACCTGCGCATGCACATTACCGTTACCGACCATCGGGGCGAGTATGGTTTCAATGCGACGTTGGAAGCGATTTTCAACTTCGTTAGTAAATTTGAGTTGTGCGGCGTTTAAATCACGGCCCGCACTGTCGGATTGCGTTAACAAACGGCCGGTTTGGTCAACGACAGTCACGTTACCCGGCGGTAAACCGGCCACGCTGCTGGAAACCATATATACGATGGCGTTAATCTGGCCATCATCAAGGGCACGACCTGGTTGCAATGCGAGTGTTACAGAGGCGGTTGGAGACTTTTGTTCCCGAACAAAGAGAGAAGGTTTTGGCATTGCCAAGTGAACACGCACATTCATCACTGGCCCGAGGGTGCCAATAGTGCGCGCCAGTTCACCTTCCAAAGCGCGCTGATAGTTAATTTGCTCACTGAATTGGCTGATGCCAAACTTTTCCTGATCCAGCAGTTCAAAACCTACCGCACCGCCTTTAGGCAAGCCTTGTTGGGCCAGACGCAGGCGGGTTTCATGTACCTTATCTGCCGGGACCAACAACGCGCCACCATTATCAGCGAAGCGATAAGGGATATTCAGTTGTGTCAGTTGCGTAACGATATCACCACCGTCACGATCATTCAGGTTGCTATAAAGGACGCGATAATCCGGGCTTTTAGCCCATAACATCAGCGCGACAATAATAGCGACGGCCGCAGCCGCAGCAATCAGCAGTGGGATTTTTGGATTCGCGCGTAGGCGTGCCAGTGTCGTCGTAAAAACATTCTCACGATTTTCACCGCCAGTTATCGAGGCATTCATACACGTCCTTGGCCAAGCTGAACAACGTTTGAGTTAGTATTTTTTATGTAACTAGTGTGTCGAAACAAAACAGACTCCCAAGTGCTGTGAGCGATAAAGCATCAATAGCTGATCTCCCCTTTTATGGGCATGCCATTATTTGCTGTAAGTGATGAATTCGATGGCTCAATAAGCCGGTATTTTTGTGTCTAATTAGCGGCTTTAGTACAAAAATGATGTGTTAGGGTGTCATCCTGAAAATAGTGACTCGTGGCGAATGGTGAATAACCGCATTTACGGACTCATTTTCCATGTTGTTATTTGACCCATTACATCGTTTGAGGATGAGCATGTCTGTTCAAGGTATTGAAGGGGTTTTACAGCAGTTGCAGGTCACTGCATTGCAGGCATCCGGTTCGGCAAAGATGTTGCCAGCAGAGGCCGGCTTCGCCAGTGAGTTGAAAGCGGCCATCGGCAAAATCAGTGAAAACCAACAGCATGCCCGCACTCAGGCACAGAATTTTGAATTGGGTGTGCCCGGTGTTGGCCTGAATGATGTGATGGTAGATATGCAAAAGTCATCAGTATCTTTACAACTGGGCATCCAAGTTCGTAATAAGTTAGTTGCGGCTTATCAAGATGTGATGAATATGGGGGTGTGAGGCTACTTATACCGTCTCATGTGACAGTGCCCATAGATAGAGGGATGCCGTTGTTCCATAGGGTGTGTAACGGCGGCGGTAACGCTCAAAGCGTTCTCGTGGCAGCGTTTTATGGCCATATAGATTCATCATGCCGCGCCGGATCGCTAAATCTCCCCAACTGACGACATCGGGTCGTGCAAGTGAGGAGATCAATAACATTTCTGCGGTCCAGATGCCGACACCGTTGAGGCTTGATAGCTGCGCAATAACGTCGTTATCGGGCAGCAGGGAAATAGCAGATAAATCCAGCGTGCCATTAAGTGCAGCATCCGCAGCACCTTTAATGTATCCCGCTTTCCTCATCGTCATACCACACCCTTGAATAGCCTCTACCGTTGCAGTTGCGACAGTTATTGGTGTCACGGCCCCGAGCAATGCGACCAACCGTGCATTGACCGTTAGTGCCGCCTTGACCGAAATTTGTTGGTCAACGATATTTCTGATCAATGCAGCAAATAAATCAGGGGATAGCGGGCGAGTTATCATCCCCAGCCGTTCGATGGCGGCGGCCATCTTTTTATCACGCCGTTTGAGATGGTTAATTTCTGTTTCACCGTAACGATAGAACATGCCTGACAGCCTCCTGTTATCGACGTAATAAAATATATAAGTAGAAAGTTAAAAATCATAGCGCTAATTCTAGCTGCTGCACACTCTGTTTGTTGCTGATGTTTTTTTACAATTGAGAATTATCTGACCACTATCAC
>NZ_JAZGQA010000089.1:0-17798 GCF_048593855.1 Yersinia sp. 2542 StPb PI | reverse complement strand
ACAATTTATTGCGACCCTACACGCAGGAGTTCCCTTGCGCCCAAAATACGGTAATGCGACAGTGTTATCAGCAATTCGGGCAGGGAGCTTCGGCGTATATTAATCCGATTATAATTGGGATCATTACCATGGAAATGACCTTAGCTACTGCCCCAAGCAAAAGGCGCTATCTGACACTATTTATGATATTTGTCACGGTTGTCATTTGTTATGTTGATAGAGCCAACCTTGCTGTTGCTTCAGCCCATATTCAGGAAGAATTTGGTATCACCAAAACCCAGATGGGTTATATCTTCTCCGCTTTTGCCTGGACCTATACCTTATGTCAGATCCCCGGAGGCTGGTTCCTCGATCGCGTTGGCTCCAAAATGACGTATTTCATTGCTATTTTGGGGTGGTCAGTCGCGACC
The DNA here is from genome assembly GCF_048593855.1 of Yersinia sp. 2542 StPb PI. NCBI lineage: Bacteria > Pseudomonadati > Pseudomonadota > Gammaproteobacteria > Enterobacterales > Yersiniaceae > Yersinia > Yersinia sp. 2542 StPb PI. Next base: position 17,388 of record NZ_JAZGQA010000089.1, on the reverse strand, counting down.
TTATTACAGGGGTTTGCGAACGGGCTGGGCACCCTAATTGGTTTACGTGCGATTACCGGTTTATTTGAAGCGCCTGCTTTCCCAACCAATAACCGCATTGTCACCAGTTGGTTCCCAGAGCAGGAGCGAGCCTCGGCAGTTGGTTTTTATACCTCAGGTCAGTTTGTCGGCCTGGCATTTCTGACTCCATTACTTATTTGGGTACAGGAAGTCCTCAGTTGGCACTGGGTATTTATTATCACTGGGGGGATCGGCGTTATATGGGCATTGATATGGCACTTTGTTTATCAGCCACCACGTAAATCCAAAGGTATTAATCAGGCCGAACTGGATTACATTCAATCGGGTGGCGGTATTGTTGATGGTGATGCTGCGAGCGAGAAAAAAGCCCGAACCCCCATCACCGCTGCTGAGTGGAAACTGGTATTTAACCGCAAACTGGTTGGCGTCTATATTGGGCAGTTTGCCATAACCTCGACGCTGTGGTTCTTCCTGACCTGGTTCCCTAACTATCTGACCCAAGAGAAACATATCAGTGCGTTGACAGCCGGCTTTATGGCCACCGTACCGTTTTTGGCGGCTTTCTTTGGTGTATTGCTCTCTGGGCTAGTGGCCGATCGCATGGTGCGCAAAGGCAAGTCCATTGGCTTTGCCCGTAAAACACCAATTATCTGCGGTTTATTGCTTTCTACCTGCATTATGGGGGCTAACTATACCAACGATCCGTTCTGGATTATGGTGTTAATGGGGCTGGCTTTCTTCGGTAACGGCTTCGCTTCTATTACCTGGTCACTGGTTTCATCATTGGCACCAGTGCGGTTGATTGGCCTGACGGGTGGCGTCTTTAACTTTGTCGGTGGGCTGGGGGGGATCACGGTTCCACTGGTGGTCGGTTATCTGGCACAGGATTATGGTTTTGCTCCTTCCCTGATTTATATCGCAGCAGTGGCATTTATGGGCGCACTCTCTTATATCTTCCTGGTCGGAGATGTAGAACGGGTGGGATAAACCCTGACTCTGCATGTCGCTGATAGTGGTGATATGCAGAGCATTTGACCAGAGACAGAGCACCGGGTGGTGATATAATCCGTATAAATGATTTAGCCTTCCGTATCACCGGAGCCAAGATGACCTGTCAGCAAGATGCCTCTTCACAAGAACAGCAACTCACCTTTGATCCTCGCGGTCATCAACTCACTAATATCAATGTCTGGACCCCTGATAGCCAATGGCTGGCCTATGATGTGCGGCCCAATGGTAGCACTTTTAGTGGCTTAACGATTGAGCGGGTTAATTGTATTACTGGTGATATTGAGGTGATTTATCGCGCTCAGCAGGGGGCGCATGTTGGTGTGGTGACGGTCAGCCCAGATTCACCCGCGCGTTATGTGTTTATCCACGGGCCAGAGCACCCGGATAGCTACTGGCACTATGATTTTCATCATCGGCGCGGTGTGATTGTGTCCGAACCGGATAGAGAGCTGGCGGTAACACTGGATGCGATGGATATCACCCCGCCCTATACCCCAGGAGCATTGCGTGGTGGTAGCCATGTCCACGTTTTCAGCCCTGACGGCAGCCGTCTTAGCTTCACCTATAACGACCATGTACTACATGAAGTAGACCCGTTATTGGATTGTCGCAATGTGGGTATTGCACTGCCGCTGCATGGCGTGAATCCACCTAAACAGCATCCTCGCGAATACGATGGCAGCCATTTCTGTGTTTTGGTCAGTCGCACCACGCCCATACCACAAGCGGGCAGCGACCAGATAAATCGGGCATACGAGGAGGGGTGGATTGGCGCGCGGGGATATCTTAAAACGGACGGTACCCGTCAGCGTTGGGCATTGGCCTTTATCGGCGACACCCTCTCAGCGCAGGGTGAAAAAATCCCAGAAATCTTTATTGCGGATTTGCCCGAACATGACCGAGAGTATGCCCGCGCTGGAGCGGAGCCACTTGAGGGGACGCAAACTACCCTGCCTGCGCCACCTGCCGGGGTGATTCAGCGGCGGCTAACTTACACCAGCGAGCGGCCTTTCCCTGGTCTTGCTACCAGCCCGCGTCATTGGTTGCGTTCATCGCCGGATGGCAGTGCCATTGCCTGTTTGATGAAAGATGATAGCGGTATCGTACAATTATGGCTGGTTTCTCCCAATGGTGACTCACTACGGCAACTGACATTCAGCGAGGGAGGGATTCAATCAGCATTTAGCTGGCATCCACAGGGCGGTAGTTTGGCTTTTGTCTGTGATAACAGTGTGATGCTCTGTGATAGCACCACCGGTCAACTGCGCCGTTTGACGGCTCGCAGTGCGGTTGCGCCACTGGCGGATGCGGTGGTTTTTGCACCAGACGGTAATAAGGTGGCATTTATGCGGGAAATAGATGGGTGGGTGCAAATCTTTACTGTGAATGTAAGCTAGGCCCCTTAGCTAATACGGTCAGGGGCTGGAGAGGGCACGAGCTGTGATTACTGTATCGGTGCACTGACAGTTTGTGTCGGTTGCTGATTTTGTGTTTCCGATTGGCGGACACGCTCGCGCGGGGAGCTGGCCATTTTGTCTTCATTGTCTGAGCGCAGATAATCGTAGGGTAGGAGCAGGGTATCCATCACCGCAGAGAAGGGCAGATCTACTGCCAACAGGGGCCGTAGCGCCCAGCCGGTATTGTCATCTTTAAGCATCGCCACATTGGCTTCAGTGCCGGAGTAGTAGCCCTGACTGCTGCTGGTGTGGGTCATAATGCTTGAGCAGCCACTAACGAACAGCAGAGAACAACCGGTAACAAAAGGGATAACTGTATTTCTCATTGTTGTACTCAGCTCTCATGATACCGTGATTAACTGACACGACACTATGTCAGGTTTTGTCGTAAATTGTTACACCCATTTACAGACACTTCCGATGGTCAAAGATTCAATCTTGTGGACTGATTTAACTTAAGTGTAAGTTATAACAGCTGATTTATCGAATATTAGTTTAATAAACATCCTATTGAGATTTTTCGCGTAAATTTTTTTTGATTTTACTCTTGAAAAAAACAAGACCGATACCATCTTATTATCAGGTCAGAGAGAATACGCCGATAGGGTATTCAGACCATTAGCCTGTCCATAGTGGAAGGCTTAATTAAAAATAGGATAACACCCTTGCTAATATATTTAGGAGGCAGTTTTTATGCGTAATTCCGAGCTTGCTCCATTGTATCGTTCAGCTATCGGTTTCGACCGGTTATTTAATCTATTAGAATCCGGCCAGAACCAAAGTAATGGCGGTTACCCTCCCTATAACGTCGAGTTGGTAGATGAAAACAACTACCGCATTGCTATTGCTGTGGCAGGCTTTGCAGAGCAGGAGTTGGAAATTGTTACTCAAGATAACATATTGATTATTAGAGGGTCTCATGCTGGTGAGCCTGAAGCTCGCACCTATTTATATCAAGGTATCGCTGAGCGTAACTTCGAGCGGAAATTCCAGTTGGCTGAGCATATTAAAATTAAAGGTGCCAACTTAGTGAATGGCTTACTGTATATCGATCTTGAGCGATTGGTACCAGAAAGTTTAAAACCACGCCGTATTGAAATTAAGCAATCAGCTTAATATGTTTTTTCAATAATATGGCTAAGTCACATTATTAATAACTGAGCTAAGTCTGCCGTAATCGGGGACTGACCGGCTTTCTATTATCTCGCTTCTTAGAAGGAGTTATATTTATGCGTAATTATGATTTGTCACCTTTACTTCGTCAGTGGATTGGTTTTGATAAACTGGCCAGCTCAATGCAAGGCAGTCAGGATGCCCAAGGGTTCCCGCCATATAACATTGAGAAAACTGATGATAACCACTATCGCATCTCACTGGCATTAGCCGGATTTAAGCAGAGCGAACTGGATATCGAAGTAGAAGGCCCACGCCTGACAGTACGCGGTAAGCCCGCGCCGGTAGAAAAACAGGTTGAATACCTGCATCAAGGCTTGATACGTAAAGAGTTCTCATTGACCTTTACTCTGGCTGAGCATCTAAATGTAGATAATGCTCAGTTTGAAAATGGCCTGCTGCATATTGATCTGTTGCGCCAAGTGCCGGAAGCACTGCAACCTCAGCGTATTACTATTGGTAATGCTGCACCTGCGGAGCGTCAAGTATTAGATAGCCCGGCGGCAACCGAGCAAACTGAACAGCAATAATTATGATGACCGGCACCTTTGCTTGAGGTGCCGGGATACCCTTCTTACTTAACGCCGCAGCTTTGTTAGCGGCGTTTTCTTACCGGAGAGTTTCCCCGCTCTCCGGTGCATTTTGTGGTGTATCACACATTCAACCGTTCTCCCTTCTGACAGAATCCCTACTAATTATAAGAATTTAAGGCTATGTCTGACATTGGTGATATTTCACATGGCCGACCGGTTTTTAAACTTAGGCAAGGAAGTGATTTATGAGTGCTATCGCCCTTACCGTCAGTATGTTGGCGCTGGTCGCTGTATTGGGGTTATGGATCGGTAATTGGAAGGTCTATGGTGTTGGATTAGGTATTGGCGGGGTGCTGTTTGGCGGCATTATTGTGGGCCATTTTGCACAAACCTATGACGTTGTTCTTAATGGGGACATGCTGCACTTCATTCAGGAGTTTGGCCTGATTCTGTTTGTATACACTATCGGTATTCAAGTCGGACCGGGGTTCTTCTCTTCACTGCGAGTATCGGGGTTACGACTTAACTGCTTTGCCATTCTGATGGTGATTGTCGGTGGGTTGGTGACTGCCATTATTCACAAACTGTTTGCCGTGCCGCTGCCGATTATTTTGGGTGTGTTTTCGGGGGCGGTGACCAATACACCGGCACTCGGGGCGGCACAGCAGATCCTTACTGATTTGGGGTCACCACCTCAATTGGTTAGCCAAATGGGGATGGGTTATGCCATGGCATACCCATTTGGGATTTGTGGCATTTTGCTGGTGATGTGGCTGATTCGTTTATTCTTTAAAATCAACGTCGATCGTGAGGCCAAAGAGTTTGATAGTAGCCACGGGCAGAATCGTGAGTTGCTACAAACCATGAACGTTGCGGTGCGCAACCCCAATCTGCATGGTTTGTCAGTACAGGATGTGCCGTTGCTCAATAGTGATGAGGTGGTCTGTTCCCGGCTGAAACGTGGTGATTTGCTGATGGTACCGTTGCCCGCCACGGTGATTGAACTGGGGGACTATTTGCATTTGGTTGGCCAGCGTGAAGCTCTGGAAAAAGTGCGGCTGGTCGTGGGGGAAGAGGTGGACGTTACGCTTTCCACTGCGGGGACGGCGTTGCAAACCGCTCGGGTGGTAGTAACCAATGAAGCGGTATTGGGTAAGAAAATCCGTGACCTGAATCTGAAGCAGAAGTATGACGTGGCCATCACTCGCCTTAATCGTGCGGGTATCGAACTGGTGGCCAGTAACAGTGCCAGTCTGCAATTCGGTGACATTCTTAATTTGGTAGGCCGCCCGGAAGCAATTGAGGCGGTATCCGCGGTCGTGGGTAACGCGCAGCAGAAGCTGCAACAAGTGCAGATGTTACCGGTATTTATCGGTGTTGGTCTGGGGGTATTGCTGGGGTCGATACCACTATTCATTCCAGGGTTCCCGGCGGCATTACGGCTCGGGCTGGCGGGTGGGCCACTGGTGGTGGCGTTGATTCTCGGGCGTATCGGTAGCATCGGTAAGTTGTATTGGTTTATGCCACCGAGTGCCAACCTGGCTTTGCGTGAGTTGGGTATTGTGCTGTTCCTGTCAGTGGTCGGGCTGAAGTCCGGCGGTGATTTTATCAATACGCTGGTTAATGGTGATGGGCTGGCATGGATTGGTTATGGCGCGATGATTACCGGCATCCCGTTGCTGACAGTGGGAATTCTGGCACGCATGTTAGTTAAGATGAACTATCTGACGCTGTGTGGCATGTTAGCCGGGTCAATGACCGATCCTCCGGCGTTGGCATTTGCTAATGGCCTGCACCCCACCAGCGGTGCGGCGGCGCTCTCTTATGCCACGGTTTACCCACTGGCGATGTTCTTACGAATAATGTCGCCGCAGATACTCGCCGTGCTGTTCTGGACATTGTAATGGATAGCCGATTATCCTGCGTATAGGGTGTTAATACAGTGAGAACAGGCAGATCGTAAAGACGCCGTCAATCCATCCCTGGAGGCTCGAGCCGCGCCATCCCTGGCGCGGACGCTTTACTCTTCTGCCTATCCTCACCGTATAAAGACTAAGGTGATATTTTCCAAAGGAATAGGAAGTTACGCAATTTGCTGCTTAATAATCACTTCGCTTCTTGAAATGCCAGCTCAATCTCTTCGGCCAGAATTGCGACCCCCTTTTCGATCTGCTCAGGCGCGGGCACATAGTTCATCCGCATGCATTGATGGGTGTGCGGCCAGTCATGTTCCAGACCCGGGAAGAAATAGTGGCCCGGTACCATCAGCACGCCACGTTTTTTCAGGCGCTGATAAAGTAGTTCGGTGCTGATCGGCAACTCTTTAAACCATAACCAGAGGAAAATGGCACCTTCGGGTTTGTGGATCAGGCAGCGTTCAGGCGGCAGGTATTTGCGCAGGATAGCGATAGTTTGCTGCACCCGCTCAAAGTAAAACGGCCGGATCACCTCATTGGATAAGCGCAACAAATCACCACGCTCAATCATTTCGGCGGCGATCGCAGGCCCCATACTGCCGGGCGATAAGCTGATAATGCCATTCATGTTGGTGATGGCCGAAATCACTTTCTCATCGGCAATGACAATGCCGCAACGAGAACCGGGTAAACCCAGCTTCGACAGGCTCATGCACAGGATGATATTCGGATTCCACAGTGGGGTCGCATCAGTAAAGATGATACCGGGGAAGGGCACACCATAGGCGTTATCAATCAATAACGGAATATCACGTTGCTGAGCTATTGCATCAAGGCGAATCAGCTCTTCATCGGTAATCACATTACCGGTAGGATTGGTCGGCCGCGATACACATATCAGGCCAATATCATCGGTAATATTGAGGTGATCAAAATCGACGTGATATTTGAATTGGCCTTCTGGCAGCAGCTCAATATTCGGCTTGGCAGAAACGAACAGGTCTTCATCCAAACCTGCATCGGCATAGCCTAGATACTCCGGTGCCAGCGGGAACAGCACCCGACGGCGGCTGCCATCAGCATAGCGACCAGCGAATAAATTAAATAAGTAGAAAAATGCGCTCTGACTGCCATTTGTCAGTGCAATATTCTGTGGCTCAATTTGCCAGCCCAACTCGTCGCGCAGCATTTTTGCCAGCGCTTTCAGCAGCAAGTCTTTGCCTTGTGGCCCGTCGTAATTACACAGCGCCTCAGTCAATTGCCCGCGCTCCAGCATCTCCTGACACAGTTGTTGGAAGTAGGCATCCATCTCTGGAATATGTGCCGGATTACCCCCGCCAAGCATGATAGAACCTGGGGTTCTAAGGCCGTCGTTGAGGTCATCCATCAGTCTGGTAATACCCGCGTAGCGGGTAAATTTATCGCCGAAAAGTGAAAACTTCATAAATGAAAATTTATTGTTATCCGTAAGTGAACAAGTACCATACGCGTAGATAAAAGTGGGTGCAATGCGGAAAGATTTCTTCCTACCAATGGAAAGTGTCGGCAGGGAGTGTTTTTTCGGGATAATATTCTTATTTACTCTTTCTTGTCTCCGACCCAAACCACCAGCACATTATCCCCCTGATACTGGCGACTAAAAGCATAATAATCATCAGTTTGTTGAGATTGTTGTACTCCGGCACCAATCGCCGGATGGCGAGCGCGGAACTGACTGACTTTTTGCCAGTGTGCCAGCAGCGCACCTTTGGCACCGGTGAGTTCATTCCAGTTCATATCTGATCGGGTGCCCTGCAACGGATCTGAACCAGTTGGGCCGAATTGCCGCCCACTTTCATCGCCATAGAAGATTTGCACTGCACCTGGGGCCAGCAGCAGCAGTGAGCCAGCCTGTTGTTGTTTCAGCAATGACTGCCGGGCATCATCTTTGAAGAATAATCGGGTATCGTGTGATGACAGGTAACTCAATACATTAAAAGCTTGCAGTTTTTCAGCCATTTGCTGATAGGTGCTGTCAATAGAAGAGAAGCACGCTAGCGCTTGTTTTGCTTGATCCTGAAAATCAAAGTTAATCATGGCATCGAAGCCGTTTTGGTAGTAATCGCTCTTCATCACACCATGGCCCCATGCTTCTCCGGCCATCCAGAACGGTAAGTTATCCAGTGCTTGAGAGGGATGGGCCGCTTTCCATTCAGCCAATGCGGCAGTGGTTTGTTGTTTAAGCTGTTGCCATGCCGGCTTCTCCACATGCTTGGCAGTATCAACCCGAAAACCGTCGATACCGTAATCGCGCACCCATTGGCTTAACCAATGAGTTAGGTAATCACGCGGTGTGGCTCCAGCAATTTCCCGCGCTGCGGTATCAGGTTTATGCCGATAAAACACCGGTAAGCCGCTGGGGTGAGTCGATTCTGTTTTGATGTCCGGCAAGAAAGCTAATGACATGGTTAGGTCGTCATAACCCGGTGAGTCGTAATCGCCAATATCGGTACGGATCCACTGCTTGCCCCACCAGTTGTCCCAACTGGCTTTATCACCGAAGTTGATGTAATCATTAAAACTATGCCAGGTTTGCCCTTTGCCGGGCGTCCAGTCGGTCCATTTTTTACCCAGTGTTTTTTCCAGTTGGTCGCCTGGTAAATAGAGTGCACCGAACTGGTAACTTTGCATATCCGCTAAAGTGGCGTATCCCACATGATTCATCACCACATCAAATAGAACACGAATGCCACGTTTATGGGCCTGTTCAACCAGCTTATGTAAATCCTGTTCGGTCCCCATATTGGCATCCAGACGGGTCCAATCCAGCCCGTAATAGCCATGATAGGCATAATGCGGGAAGTCGCCTTTAGTACCGCCACCGACCCAACCGTGAATTTGCTCCAGTGGCGAACTTATCCACAGGGCATTAACGCCAAGCTGTTGCAGATAATCAAGTTTCTCGGTTAAGCCTGCCAGGTCGCCGCCGTGGAATGTACCAATTTCCTGCATACCATCGCTGTGACGGCCGTAGCTGTGGTCATTGGCGGGATTGCCATTTTTAAAACGATCCGTCAGGACAAAATAAACAGTCGCATTTTGCCAGCTAAATGGCGCGGCTTGCTGGGTTTGGGCTGATTCCAATAGCAATAAACCACCACTCTCTGGGGCCGGTTGTAGCGTGATTTTCCCCAGCGAGACTGTTGCCGTTTGGCCGGAATAGAAATCCCGTATCGTTTCGCCTTCAGCAAAGGTTTTGCTCACATCTACAGTGACAGGCAAGCCATTCCAGCGCTGGCAACTGTGAGTCACGACTTTTGCCACTTCCACCACAGATTCTGTGAGGCTTAAAGTGAGTGTCGGCGTACCGCTGCGGATATCAATGCGCGCCTGATACTGGCCATCACGGAACAATCGCCACTGAATATCGGCTTGATTCTGACAGGGTTGCAGCGAAAACGTCTGGTTCAACTTCACCGGCCCGGTGGGTTGCCAGCACTGTTTATTCTGATAAAACTTGAGCGGATATTTCCCTTTAGTCAGAGTGCTATTACTGACAAAAATACCACTGTCCTGCTCGGTGAATACCGGGAAATGCTGGAGTGACCAGTTAGCCATCGCTGCTGGTGAGAGTAGTAGCAGCAAGGATATTTTGAGATGTTTCATGGCACATCTTCCTATTTTGGGCACGAGAGGTTTATGCGGATTGAGGCTGGTTTAGTGTGCCGTTTGGTGAGGAAATAGCCTCATCCCTGAGTGGATTTTATGGGGAGGAGACGTGCGGAGGAGTGGGGCACTTTTAATTGGCCGTTTTTTAGCCTAAACTACAATGTATACATTGTAAGTTATGGGGTGTGGAGAGAAAAATGAGTGTTATATCTGTAAGAATGCCTGATGAACTCGCTCACCAACTGTCGTTATTGGCCGAAGCGACTGGGCGTACCAAATCTTATCTGGCCGGGCAGGCAATCCAGGATTTCCTGGCGCGAGAGGCATGGCAAATTAACGAGATAAAACAAGCTATTATTGAGGCTGAACAACAAGATTTTATCTCTGAAAATGAGATGACTACACGTTTTAAAAGAATGGGTGTGGCGATTCAGGGTAAGGATGAATAATGAACGTAATATGGCTAAGGAAAGCCGCTGTAAACTTAGAACATGAGTATCAGTGGTTATATGAGAAAACCCCTACCGCGGCTCAAAATTTTGCCAATGAAGTCTATGAGTTAACCTCATTATTAGCCACTCAACCCTCGATGGGGCGAGCAGGAAGAGTGATGGGAACACGAGAGTTGGTATTGTATAACCTCCCTTACTTGCTACCTTATCGGGTTAAAAACGCTGAGATTCAAATACTTCGCGTGTTTCATACCTATCGAGAACCACCAAAAGTCAGATGGTAGTTATTTTAGAATATAGTTATCTCAGAGGATGGTTATCATAGGCCCGCGCATCACAGGCCTATGAGCTTAACGGATAATTTTTTTATTTCTGCAAAACCTGCGGATTCACGCAGTTTTCCGTCACGGTACCGGTTAGCGCGGCGATCAGGTTATCCACTGCACAGGCAGCCATGTTGTAACGGGTCTCGGTGGTGGCGGAACCAATATGTGGCACGGCAACCACANTGCGCAGTGAGAGTAAGGGCGAATCTATCGGTAGCGGCTCTTGTTCAAACACATCCAACCCAGCGCCATGAATCGTGCCATCTTGTAGCGCGGCAATCAGCGCTGGTTCATCGACAACCGGCCCACGGCCCGCATTAATCAGAATTGCGCTGGATTTCATTTTAGCCAGTTGGTCACGGCCAATCATATGGTAGGTCTGCTCGGTCATCGGCAGCGTAATACAGAGAAAATCAACTTCAGCCAATAAGGTATCGAGAGAACAGCGACGGGCATTAAAGCGTTTTTCGGCTTCTTCATGTGGGCGGCGGCTGGTATACAACACCGGCATACTGAAACCGAAATGTGCCCGCTGGGCCAGTGCCATCCCGATGCGACCCATACCGAGAATGCCGATAGTTTTGTGATGGATATCAACACCATACCAGTCATCACCAATGCTATCTTGCCATTCACCGGCTTTCACCCGTTCAGCTAATTCAACCACTCGACGCGCGCAAGACAGCACCAAGGCCATCATGGTGTCGGCGACGGTTTCTGTCAGCACCGTTGGTGTGTGCATCAAGGCCACACCACGCTGGCTTAGGGCATCAACATCAAAGTTGTCATAACCGACAGAAATGGTTGAGGCAGCGCGCAAACGTGGTGCTAATTGTAGAAAGTCCTGATCGATTTTACCGCCGGAACCGATAAGCCCCTGTGCCTGTTGCAATGCAGACAATAGCTCTGGCTGATTATCAGGCGCTAAGCCATCAAAACTGTTTACGGTAAAATGTTGGGCTAAACGCTGATGCAGATCGCTGGGAATACTTTTGTACAGCACAATAGAAGGCTTCATCGCAAACTCCAATGACGTTACCCTTCATACTTGAAGTCGCAGGGGTGTTAGCTTCATTCACTAATCCGAATCACTTGACTGTGTAAGTTCATCGGGGTTTGCATCACTCGATGCCTGCCCGCAACCTCAATTACTTTGGGTGGGTGAAATTTAAAGCCAGCATACCAGTGATCACTATTGTGGGATCAAGCGCTAATCACCTTCGTCATGTTACAACGCATGAAAACCGACCTGCGTTAGCAGGTCGGTGACGTCGAATTATTGTGCTTCGCTGCGGGCGGTATTTTTAGCCGTCAGGGTATGCGAGCTGATGGCAGCGCAACGTAGTGCGGTAATAATCGCCAATGCGGGTGCGATGGCAAACAAAATAAACAGCCAATGGGCGGTATTTTCTGCCCCCGCGACTCCCCCTGGGGAATTAAGGCCAGAGAGGTTGGCTACCATGCCAGCCATCGCCGCACCGAGTGCGGTGGCAAACATCTGAACTGTGGTAATCGAGGCTCCGGCAATGTCTTTATCTTCTTCAGCAGCCACTTGCAGAATACGGGTCAACAAATGTGGCCAGCCAAAGCCGATGCCAAAACCGACCAGTGTTAATGCGATAGCGATCGGCACCATCTGTTGCCAGCCACCAAGTGAGCCGGCTGGCATCAAGATAGACAGCGCCACTAATCCCACTAGCACAATGATTGGACCGCTGATAATCGCCCAGCGGACGCCTGATTTTTTCCAACCCGCGCTCATTACTTCAGAAAGGGTCCAGCCCGCCGCCATGGTGGCTGCAATATAACCTGAAATCAACGGTGACTGACCATGGAGGATTTGCAGGAAGTAAGGGACGAATATCTCACAGGTAATGCCGATCGCCAGCAGAGAGATGGTGATATAGAGTGCTGCCAGCGGTGAGTTAAGGCGCAATGCCTCTTTTGGCAGTAGCCGAGAGGTGGCGCGTGACTCGATGCGCAGTAACAACAGCAACAGTAAGATGGCAAACACCATACCCACCATATTTATCAGACCGCTGCTGGCGATACTGCTGGCAGAAATAGTCAAAACAATCGCGGTTAATAACACCAATTGCGTGACAGGCAATGCCGACGCTGTCGTGGTACTGGAGCGGCCCGCTGGCAGGATTCGCCAGGTAAAGATGGCATAAATCAGGGTGATGGGGAGTAGCGTCCAAAATGCAAAACGCCAGGCATTCATTTCAGCAAATATGCCGCCAATCGCAGGGCCAATCAGGGTAGCAACGCCCCACATACCTGAAATCAGCGCCATTGCCCGCGGCCATAACGATTGTGCAAATACCAGATTAATCATGGCGTAAGAAAGGGCAAACAGGAAACCACCCCCTAAGCCTTGCACAGTGCGGCCCAGCAGCATCAGTGGCATATTCGGTGCCATGGCACATAACGCACTGCCGAGCATAAAGATTAGCGAGGCAAACAGGTATGCGCTACGTGGCCCGTAGCCACTGAGTAAGCGCGCAGAAAGGGCCGAGCCGAGGATCGAGGCGGTAACGAATAGCGTGGTATTCCAGGCGTACAAGCTCAGGCCGTCAATATCCAGCACCACCGACGGTAAAATGGTGGTGGCGATGTAGATATTGATGGCATGTAACACCACACCACCTGACAGGGCTATGGCAAAGGCCGCATTTTTACCGGAGAACAAGTCACTCCAACGGCTTGCATCATTTATTATCACGTTTCTATCCTGCCAGAAATCTGGTTGTTGAGTTGATTTTGTGGTTACGATAAAATTAAATAAGTAAATTCTTGGAATAACTTAGGGCAGTTACTAATAATAAGTCAAGCATGCGCTTGGAAAATGTTATGCTGGCATTGATTGATCAAAAATAAAAAACCTAGCAATGATACCGGGGAAGATATGAATATCGACCATACCACCAGTCAGCCACAATCGGTGGCGAAACGCCTACTGATGCTGCTTAAAACTCGTGGTCCGATGCAAGCGAGTGATGCCGGGATGATTTTAGGCACGACAGGTGAAGCGGCCCGGCAGCAATTCGTCAAATTGGCTAAGGAGGGGTTGGTGGTCTCCGAGGCGCAAACGCGCGGTGTGGGTCGGCCGATTCAATTATGGCAGCTAACCGAGGTGGGTAACGCGCAGTTCCCTGATACGCACAGCGAACTGACGGTACAACTATTAGGTTTAATCCGTTCTCAATTGGGTGACAGCGCCCTTGAGTTGCTGATTGATAGCCGCGAACAGGAAACCCGCACTCAATATTGTCAGGCGATGGTGGGGGCAAATAGTGTGACCGAGCGGGTTGAGCGGCTGGTGGCCATCCGCAGCCGTGAAGGTTATATGGCACAAATGCAGCAGGAGGCTGATGGGTCACTCTTGTTGATCGAAAATCACTGCCCAATCTGTGCCGCGGCGACCAGTTGTCAGGGCTTTTGTCGGGCGGAGTTAGCGGTATTTCAGCAGGTGTTAGGGGTAGCGGTTGAGCATGTTGAGCATATTCTATCCGGCTCTCGTCGTTGTACTTATCGTATCAGGCGCGAGTCATTATGATGACCGATTGGCTGCGGCTGTAATGAAAATGCGGATAAAGCCTGAGGCACTATCCGCAGAGAAAGTATTAAGAATCACAGCGGGCTTAAGGTAATTTCAACCCGGCGGTTTTGTGCTTTACCGGCGGCGGTGCTGTTGCTTGCGACCGGATTGTCCGGGCCTGCACCACTGGTGCGAATACGATTAGCGGCCACGCCCTGCACGATGAGTGCGCTACCCACGCTGTCGGCGCGTTGTTGTGAAAGCGTCATGTTATGTGCCCTGGCACCGGTGCTGTCGGTATAACCGGTCACATTGACGGCGGTTTTATCATATTCTTTCAATACCATCGCCACGCCGGTTAAGGTGTTGGCCCCGGCCGGTTTCAGGTTGCTGCTATCCGTATCAAATGTGACATTATTTGGCATATTCAATACGATATTGTCGCCCTGACGGGTAACACTAACACCGGTACCGTTCATTTTTTCACGCAGTTTGGCTTCCTGCACATCCATGTAATAACCGGCACCACCACCCAACGCAGCACCTGCTGCTGCGCCAATTAATGCCCCTTTGCCCCGATCGTGTTTCGATGATGACAACATACCAATGCCGGCCCCTAATGCCGCACCAATACCAGCACCGTAACCGGATTTTCCGGCTTGAGACTCGCCAGTATAAGGATTGGTAGTACAAGCGGAAAGTGTCAGCGCCACAGAAACGGCGGCCACCGTGGCCAGAATGTGTTTTTTCATTGAATTTCCCTTGAATGGCACTCTATTTCGGCGAAAAGATAGATAACGTCGCCCAATAGCAGATTAAAAAATTACTCACCAACGTGAAGTACAGTTGCTGGTTTTTATCTGCCATCGTTATCCGGTAAAAAAGGAGGGAATACCATTGAGAAAACTCTCATAGTGTCATCCCAAGTGGTTAGTTGACCGGTTTATCAACAAATTACGCACGAAAAAGCCACGACTTAGCGGGTGGTTGAATAACTTCCCCCTATCTGTAGCAATAGGGGGCGTGATTTATAACTCCACGTGAGGCGGGGCGGTGGGGGGCTGGGTTGGTATTGATGAAACGGGGCCGAATTTGTAGGGATTAAAATTAAAACCAATGCGTTTCTTTACGATGGCCGAGGGGGTTGAAATCACCTCAGCTTCGATAAGAGTAATACCCTCGGCTTTCAAATGTTGAATGGTGGCGTGCAGTGCGGCTGATCCCGCGCCCCTGATTGTCCCTTCAGCATCTGGGGTTAAAACATAAGTCGGATGCGTTAATGTTGTTGCTATTGTGCCGTGTTTTTCATGTGTTTCTTGATTGATTAAATAACTGTGCGCAATGCTAACGCTAACAATCTGATGGTTAAATCGAACCACGATAATGCTCTGATTATCACTGGAACGCTGCGCGTAACTCTTTATCAGCCGACTGGTGGCTTGACCTGCATATCTATTTGTCGCCATGGCCGTCGGGAATATACCATGATGATTACAATAGACGCGCTGTTCATGGTATGTATTTTCCCATTCGGCAATCGTGGCGAGTAATTCATAGATTTGGCGGCGAATTTGCTCTGATTCGCCCTGAATCACCTCAATATCGAACCTTTCCGGCGGCACCACCCACTCACCATTACGCAGTATTCGTGGCAAAACATCTTGATAAATATAGGAAGAGATTGGCATCTCATAGCTTCCCAGCGGGTATTGCTGAGCCTGTCGTGGTGACGCAATAGAATCATCACTGTCAGAGTCACTCTCGCTACTGCAACTGTCATCGGTGCTTTCGTTGCTACTATCGGCAGTGGCACCCTGAGGGCTATTGGTTATCGCGTAATTGGCATAGTTTTGTTCAGCATAGCCAAAAGATTGAGTGATGCTATCTATCACCGCCGATCGACCTTGCTCTTCAGCGACATCATTAACAGTTTGGATCAAGCGATTACCGGCAACAGGCTGATGGATAAAAGCATCAATAGCCTCATTGTCGTTATCAATGGTCCCTCGGTCTAAGATGTTATTTAAGGTTTGGATCAGGTATTCCGTTGACCAGGTACGCAAATTACCACCGAACAATAGCGTAAAATCAGCTAATACTGATGATAACCAGGGAGAACATAAATGCCGAATTTGGCGGGGATAACGCAGACCAATAACATTCTCCAATGGCGTCTGGCAATGGCGAGCAACAGCCGGCAGCGTGAGCGACTGTTCGTGGAGATGGGTTTGAATTTGGGTTAACACTAATGTGGGGGGAACCGGCTCTTGTGAAGTGGATATCAAGGGAGTATGAGGTTTTAAAGGCTCGCCACTGCCCACCACGATTCTGTTTGATGGATCTTCTCCGGCGAAGAGTGCCTTAATATGTCCCCAGGCGGATTCAACCTGATCACAACGCCCGTGGGTGATTATGTTATAGAGCGCCAGAGGGCCGGATAAAAAGCAACCTGCAATACCGCTGGCCCCACGTTTGGTTCTTTGGGGCTGGCTGTGTATTGCCATGAGAACTTTTTGCATGACTAACGGTTGCCGCTCATCACCATTAAAGATAGATAAATAAAATGGCTTGCTGTTAATAGCATCCTGAGAAAGGATTGAGATAGTCGGAGACAAATTGAGTAACTCGCCTTCGAGTGTTTCCAAATAATTCAACAGTAATTCATTATTATACCAGGAGAATAAGAAGGAAATGTGTGTCACACCCTGATGGATTGGAAAGTCGAGCTGTTGCTTGTTAGGTGGCAGTATTGAAACCCTATTATCGTCAGCGGTAATATCAATAAAATCATTAAGACTCATATTAAATGAGCCATCATTCACTTCAAAGCTAAGGAGTATGGACTTTCTTTTATTTTCTGCATCTACGGTATAGCGAGAAAATATAGCAGAAAGAGGTATCACCATTTTTTGTGCGATAACACAATGTATATCACAACTCAGTAATGATTTATCTGTCACCAAGATTCTGGATATTTCATCTGTTCCTATCACGTGTTGCCATGTATTTTTCATGACACTATCCGTTAAGGTGAAAAAATTTTCATTTTGGTAAATCGTCGCCTGACTGCCTTTGGGAATTTTAATTGAATTTATTTCATCTGCTCGAATTGAAAGATGATTGATTATTGTGAAATCAATGTCTTCTGGGGCATGAATACAGAGCTCTTTACCCTGGAAATAATCGCTGGAATAAATACAAACAGGCAAACTACGGGTAGGGGGGCCGCTCATGCCTGAACCTGGGCGCTCAATTATATTGTCAGTCAATGTTTCTTGGGCTGTAGCCAGCCCAGAATATGACAGATATA
>NZ_JAZGQA010000088.1:0-17867 GCF_048593855.1 Yersinia sp. 2542 StPb PI | reverse complement strand
ATTGATTACCCAAAAGAAAAAATAAAAATATATGTATTGGATGACGGAAAACGAACTGAGTTCGCTGTATTTGCTGCGGATGTAGGGGTTGGTTATATCACTCGAAATGATAACCGCCATGCTAAAGCCGGTAACCTTAACCATGCGATGAAGATTACGCAGGGGGAGTTAATCTGCGTTTTTGATTGTGACCACGTAGCTACCCGCGGTTTTTTACAGGCCACGGTGGGTGGGTTCCTGGTTGATAAGCGGTTGGCGCTGCTCCAGACACCACACTACTTTTACTCCCCCGATCCGTTTGAGCGCAATCTATCAACAGGCCGTTCTGTTCCTAATGAAGGGGCACTTTTTTATGGCCCTATTCAGCAAGGGAACGATAACTGGAATGCGGCATTTTTCTGCGGTTCTTGTGCTGTTATTCGCCGTAAGGCATTAGATGAAATTGGTGGTTTTGCGGTAGAAACAGTCACCGAAGACTCCCATACTGCGCTGAAATTACAGCGTTTAGGTTGGAACTCAGCCTTTATTTCCATCCCACTAGCCGCGGGGTTGGCGACTGAACGTTTGGCGTTACATGTGATCCAACGAACCCGTTGGGCGCGGGGGATGACACAAATTTTCCGTGTGGATAATCCCTTGTTAGGGCGTGGGCTGAGCCTTCCTCAGCGTTTGTGTTATCTCAACGCCATGATTTATTACCAATTTGGTTTGCCACGCGTTGTCTTTTTACTCGCGCCACTGGGCTATCTTCTCTTTAACCAGAGTATTATTGCCTCGTCAGCCGAATTGATTTTCGCCTATGTTTTGCCCCATTTAATTATGTCTATTGCCATCAACTCACGCAGTAATGGCCGCTTCCGCTACTCTTTCTGGGGTGAAGTTTATGAAACCGTAATGGCATTCCATTTGGTTATTCCAACCATCGTTACGATGATTTCACCAAAACGTGGCAAGTTTAACGTGACGGATAAAGGCGACCTACTGGATAAGAGTTATTTCGATTTCAATATTGTTCGCCCGCATATTATTGCAGTTGTTCTGATGTTGCTCGGCATTATATGGGGATTAGTGCGCGTAGCATTGCCAGATTATTTTGGGGTTAATCCGAATGTAATTGCACTTAATATCGCCTGGGCTACTTTCAGTGTCATTCTATTATTTGCGGCTATTTCTGTTGCGCGCGAGACTCGTCAGACACGTAAAACGATCCGCATTGACGTCCAGTTACCGGCCATTATTCATTATAGTAATGGCATATCACTGCGTACTCACACCCTGGACTTGTCAATGGGCGGGGTTCGTCTGGCGATTAAAGACCAACATTTCCCAACTGAGGGTATTGAAGAGGTGGAGCTGATGTTACAACGCGGTGCTGTCAGTCTACCTGTCACGCTTATTGATGTTGAGCCAGGTGCTGTGCGGTTGATGTTTGGTGATATTCCACTGGTTAAACGTCGGGAACTGGTTCGTATTGTGTTGGCCCGTGCAGATGCCTGGATTACCGAGCCTTACCCTCAGGATCGACCATTACATTCATTACTCAGCATTATTCGTTGTGCCTTCGAACTTTTTTATCTGCCGTGGAAGCAACGTCGGGCTAGAAAAAGAAAGCTGGCCCTCCAGAAAAAAGGAAATGCGGCATGAAAGGGATATTGAGCAAGATATTGCCGTCATTGTGGTTTACAGGTGTGGTGGCCGCGTGTTCTCTGGCATTTTTTCCCATCAATGGGTTTGCTGTAGACACTAATCGTGTCGCGGGCCAGGAACAGCAAACTGAAGATGCAGCCACTGCGGGAGATTTCCCTTTATTACCTCGGCCGAACAGTGATGACTCAACCGCTGGGGCGGCGGCTCCTGCGGTTGATAATTACCCGCAAATCGCCAGCGCCCCTGAAAACCGCCCTTTGTATGATTCAACCCTACCGATACCCGTAGTTGATAACCCGGTGGTGGTGACCCGCCCGGCCTCATACAACGCGATAGTGAATACCACGATTACCATTAAAGATATGGGGCAGCCCAATGGGTTGCTGTTAAGTGGCGGTCAATTGCAATCAGGCATTGTTTTCACGTTACCCAATGATTTGGTGATTACCAATGCAAAACTATCTCTGGCGCTAAAATTATCATCAGAGCTGGCTGGCAAGAATTACAGCTTACAGTTAATGCTGAACGGGCAGCCGTTAGGGACATTGCCGCTAACGCCGTCAAGTGAAAACAGCGCGATATACCAAGTTGATGTCCCTGCGGCGATGGTGGTCGCGACCAATAATCTGAGTATGAGTATTACCGGTGACAACACGGTATTGCAGTGTGAAACAGATCAATTGAATAAATTTTGGGTCAGTATTTTACCGACCTCAAGTATTCAATTAGAAGGGCAACAACTGAATATTGGCAAGAATTTGGGGCTATTCCCTCGGCCATTCTTTGATGCCATGCAGATGAAAGAGACCAAAGTGGTTATGGCATTCCCGGCTAATATTCGTGCTGATGTGATTGGTGCTGCCGCCGGTGTTGCTTCATGGTTTGGTTATCAGGCTAATTACCGTGATATTGATTTCCCGGTACAATTTGATTCACTACCCGAAGGTAATGGTATTTTATTTGGTAAGCCGGGTGAGCATATCGGTGATTTTGTGTTACCGCAAAGCACCGGCCCAAGTCTGCAATTGATTGATAACCCGCACAACCCGGTGGCTAAATTACTCTTGGTTATTGGCAATAATGAGGAGGAGTTGCGTCAGGCTGCATGGCGTTTAACTTCTGAGCCATTACCGCCAGAGGCGAGTAGCCTAAGTGTTAAAGCGCAAGCTATCCCGCGTAGCATTCCCTATGACGCCCCGCGCTGGATTAATACTGAACATCCCGTATTACTTAAATCTTTAGTGCCAAATCTCGATGCTTTGACTGCTAATGGTATTTATCATGACGGTATTCATGTTGATTTCCGGGCGGCACCCGATCTATTTATGTGGGATGGAGAAACTATACCCATCCATATCGGTTACCGTTTCCCGATTGAAGACTGGATTGATGAAAATAGCTCCCAACTTAACGTATCGATTAACAATATTTTCTTGTATAACCTGCCGGTAAATAAGAAGGGGTTGATTGAGTCCCTGTGGCGGGCGGTTGGTGGCGATACTCGTCAGGAGAGTTATACCCTGCGTTTGGCTCCTTATCTGATTTATGGTGATAACCAGTTAGAGTTCTATTTCGCGATTAATCCGAAAGCCGGAACCCCCTGTAATCTACTAAACAACAATAATATTAAGAGTCGTATCGAACCTGATTCTTATATTGACCTGAGTCACACCCATCACTTTACCCTGTTGCCTAATCTTTCGTATTTTGTCGGCGCATCCTTCCCTTTCACCCGCTTGGCTGATTTCTCACAAACCTTGGTATTATTGCCCGAAAAACCAAGCAAAACAGAAGTTCGTACATTACTTGGTCTTGTTGCTCGTGCCGGTAATTCAACCGGAAAGCCAGTTATCCACGTCAAGGTGAAGCTGGGCGTGTCCGCAAATGAAAAAGATATTTCACTGTTTGCTGATAACGATATTTTGGTGGTGTCGACATTAGACCATGCTGATTTCACCCAAACACTATTAACCGCGACATCATTTGGCCTGGAAAATGGTGTGCTATCAGTGAAAGAACCGTCGACGTTAGAAAAGTTGGCGGATTACCTCACTGGGGTTTGGTTCCGCCAGCAAGTTGAGGCCGATCGCTACCTTTCATCGACGGATAACTGGCGCGGCTTCCTGAGTTTCCGTTCTGGCTGGAATCCGCAGAAGGTCGTGGTGCTGGCAACCGCAACAGGTGATGATCAATTAGCGAGTATTCACGGCGATTTGAAGTTATCGACGGTTAATGCCGGCGTGCGTGGCGATCTGGCGATTATTACCAATGAAAATGGTGTGCGCAGTTTTAGTGTTGGCGAGCAATTCCCTCGTGGTGAGCTGCCTTGGTATCAAATGATTATCTGGTATGCCAGTCAGCATATCGTGATTTTGGCGTTACTTGCTTTACTGATCTCAGTCATCATTGGTGTGAGCATGTTTGGGTTATTAAAACGCCGTGCGGCAATACGCTTAGGCAAAGATCCTAAAGAATGATAATAAAACTGTTGATGATGTGGGCCTATTGTATGGAGCGGGGTTGATATGAAATCAAGTCATGTAAAGTCACCATTGATTAATGCCCTGTTGCTTACTGGGATGGTCGGATTTGCTGCAATCCCTGTCTGGGGACAGGCGGCAGAGAATACGCCAGCGATAAAGGCATTGTTAGATCAGGCCACCTACTGGCATGAGAAAGCCCATAATGATCTGGCGACTAACGCGCTGCAAAAGATCCTGATGGTCGATCCTACCAACGTTGATGCTTTATATCTAATGTCCCTTTATGCCTCTGAAAAAGGGGATAAAGCCGAGTCGCTTGAATGGCGTAAAAAATTAAATGCGGCCTCCCCGGATGACCCACGTTTGCAGTCGTTAGATAATGCCAAAGTCATGCAGTCCATTTCGCCGAGCCAATTAGCGGCAGCGCGCCAGTTTGCCAGCCAGGGCAATATTCCCAAGGCGATTGAGAGTTATCAGAATTTATTTAACGGTAATAAACCGTTGGATAATTTAGCGGTAGAATATTACTTGACCATGGCGGGGGATGCGGCGACGTTACCAACAGCTATCGCCGAATTACAGCAACGTGTAGCACAATCCCCAAATGATGTTGCTGCCCGCGTGGCGCTGGGTAAAGTACTGACCTACCAACAGACAACCCGCCGTGATGGTATTGCCATGCTTAATAGTCTGGCGGCGACTAACCGCGAAGCTGATGCTGCTTTGCGCCAGGCACTGATGTGGATAACACCGCAACCGGCAGATGAAGGGCTTTATCAGGCCTATCAACAACGCCATCCCGACTCTCAGGTTGTCGCCGATTACTATAAAAAGAATATCGGTGGAGCAGCAAAAGGCCAGGGTTACAGTGAACTTAATCGCGGTGATTTAACCAAGGCAAAAAGCCAGTTTGAGTCAGTGTTGGCGATCAACCCTAACGATGGCGATGCATTAGCGGGTTTGGGGTTTATCGCTTTGCGCAGTGGTGATTTCGCCAATGCAGAAAACTACCTGACTCAGGCGGCCAAACAAGGTGGGGCAAACAGCGCACAACTGGCGGCGCAAGCGCAAGATGCCCATTTCTACGGCGAGTTGGATAAAGCTAAAAAAGCCTTTGCCAGCGGGAATATTGACGGTGCGCTGGCATTGAGCGCCCCATTGGCACAGGCCACAGGGGACAAAGGCACTGCGGTGGCGCTGTTCCGGGCTGATTTGTTGCGGCGCAAAGGTGATTTGAGTGCTGCTGAACAGGCTTACCGCAATATCCTGGCGCAGCAACAGCAAAATAATGATGCGAA
Organism: Yersinia sp. 2542 StPb PI; assembly: GCF_048593855.1. Classification (NCBI taxonomy): domain Bacteria; kingdom Pseudomonadati; phylum Pseudomonadota; class Gammaproteobacteria; order Enterobacterales; family Yersiniaceae; genus Yersinia; species Yersinia sp. 2542 StPb PI. The sequence continues at coordinate 12,439 of NZ_JAZGQA010000088.1, read as the reverse complement.
ATTGGGGCTGTATTATGTATTGCGGCAGCAAAAGAATGATGCCGAGGCACAGCAAGTGCTACAAACCGTGCCAAACAATCTCAAACCCGCCGCCGCGCCCGCCGGGATCAATGTTGAGCCGATTCGTCGTGAGGCTGCATTAGCGCTGCAACGTAATGATCCTGCGGCGGCATTAAATCTGTTACAACAGGCGCTAACTAAGCAGCCATCGAATATCTGGGTTCGTCTGGATATGGCGAGAATACTGCAACAACAAGGAAATACAGCCCAGGCGCAAAGTCTGATGGCTGAAGTTTCGGCTCCCGGCGCACCGGCGGATAATCTATATGCTGCCGCTTTGTTTGCCGCTGAAAACAAAGATTGGGCAACCAGTAATGCTTTACTCAATCAGATCCCGCCAGCCCGCCAAACTAAAGAGGTCCGTGCGCTGGCTGACCGTGTGGAGTTCAATCAAAAAATAGCGACAGCAGAAACGGCTCTGGCAAAGGGTGATTCAGCCAGTGCTGCGGCAATATTGCGCGGACTGGCACAAAATCCGCCTACCGCCCCTGCTGATGTCGGTAATCTGGCTAAAGATTTGATGGCTGCCGGTGACAGCACCACGGCGGTTAGTTTAGTGCGTAAAAATATCAATAATGGCATTCATGGCAAGGCGGGCGATTATGCGGCACAAATCAGTGTCTTGACGCAATCTGGCCTGACGCAAGAAGCGGAAGCCTTATTGAGTAATCCCGCGATTCAAAGTGGCAGTTCGCCGATAGAGATCAGTCGATTACGACTAGGGACCACTATCAATCAGGCCGATGCATTGCGTGAGCAAGGCCAGTATGCTGCGGCGTATGACAAGTTGATTGTGGCGCTACAAAGTGATCCGCAAAATATTGACCTGATGCTGGCGATGGGGCGTCTTTACCAATCCGGTAAAATGAATGATGAAGCCGGTAAAGTTTATGCTTATTTATTAAAACGTGATCCGACTAATGAAGGGGCGCGGGTAGGGGCGGTAAACGTGGCACTGGCTAATGGTGATGTCCAGAGCGCCAGACAATTGATGTTGGGAATGCGCGGGCCAAGAACCCCTGAGCGCTTATTGCTTGCTGCCCGGGTCGCGGAAGCTGAAGGGGATCATGAGCAGGCTCTGGCTTTGTTACGTTCCGCCAAAGGTAAAATGATTGGGCTGGAAGGGGCAGACAGTGTTGGTGGCGCGAATATTGCTGGCTTACAACTTAGCGACAATCCGTTTATTAACCAGACCACCCGCACGCAGCCGCGGACCAATTCAAGCTATGGCGCGGTGTTGCCGTGGCAAAATGCGGGCACAGAAGGCGCTGCCATGGGGGGAGTCAATAATCTGGCACCTACCGCTAACGTTGCGCAAAACGGCACCCTGAAGCAAGTTGATCAGATGCTGGATACTTTACAGGATAAAACTGCCAGTTGGGCGCAGGCCAATATCAGTATTCGCAGTCGCGATGGTGAATCGGGCCTGAGTCAATTGACTGAAGCCAAAGCCCCGCTCACCTTTGCCGGTGTGCCTTTTGATAGCTCCCGCCTGAGTTTTACCGTCACGCCGGTATCCCTCAATGCAGGTTCAACCTCAGGTACGGGCAGTAACCGTTTTGGTACCGGGGCATTGCAGCAGGGTTTGGAAGTTAAAAATGCGACAGAGACATCAGCACTTGCCGCAACTAACTCAGCGGCGGTATTAGCGGCGGCGACAACTGCTCAATTGCAGGCTCAAGCGGATAGAGAAAGTGCGTGTAATGGCGCAGGCGCTGGAACGCAAGGTTGTGTTGATGCTAGGGTAGTGGAAAATGATGCCAACAGTGCCAAACAACTGGCGGCTAATAATCTGGTTACAGCCCAAACCTTTAGTCCAAATGATTTCACCGCCGACTCCCCAGGCTCACAAAGTGAGTCAGGGGTAGAACTGGCACTGGCCTTGGCGGGGGAAGATTATAAAGCCGACATTGGTACCACGCCGTTAGGGCAAGATATGAGTGCCCTTATTGGCGGCGTGCAATGGGCACCTAAGCTTGGCGAATTCGCTAAACTGGCGATGACAGTAGAACGTCGGCCAGTGACGGATAGCTTGCTTTCATACGTGGGTGCAACCGATAAGATCAGCGGATCGCAATGGGGGGCAGTCACTAAGAATGGGGGGGGCTTAAACCTGAGCTATGACGATGGCGATGCCGGCCTTTATGCAGGATTAAATTATTACAATTATATCGGTGATAATGTTCCGAGTAATGGTTCAATTAACTCTTCAGTAGGCGCGTATATTCGTCCTTATCGCTATGATGACCGTGAATTAAAAACGGGTATCAATATCAGCTATATGAATTTCTCTAAAAATCTCAGTTATTTCAGTTACGGTCAAGGGGGCTATTTCAGTCCACAAGATTATGTCAGTGTCTCTTTCCCGGTTGAGTATAGCCAACGCTATGGTAACTGGAATTATAAATTGGGTGGGGCGGTAGGCTATCAATCCTATTCGCAGGATGAGAGTAAATATTTCCCGAATAATCCAGAGTTGCAGGCTCAACTGGAGCAATTGGTGCGCGATGGTTATAGCACTGAATCCCGTTATGCTGCGCAAAGTAAAAATGGCATTGGATATAACTTCAAGGCTGATGGCAGTTACAACTTACAGAAGAATATGCAGATCGGCGGGCAGGTTGGCTATGATACTTTTGGCGACTACTCCGAGACTACCGCCTTGGTCTACTTCAGATATTTGTTGGATGGGAAATAATCATGCAAGAGAATAACTATCTTTCGGAACAACAGGATTATTACCGTCAGCAGCAGCATCAGCCGGGATGGCAAAATGTGGTGCAAGTGCTTTTTTCAGGTATTCAGGCTAATGCTGACAGTGCGGATGGCAGGGCTTTTATCCGCAACATGGGGACTCAACTGGCACAGCATAACCCCTTACCGATAAGTCAGACCGTGGGTGAGTTTGAAGATCAAATTAATCATCTATGGTCCAGATATCATTGGGGATTTTTGCGCATTTCCGCGAATGAACAGGAAATGCAGTTAAGTCACTGTGCATGGCCGGACACGGACAATCTGACTGAACAGTCACAGTGGAAAACTGCATTTGCAACATTTTTAGAAGGTATTTATAAGGAGTGGCTCAGACAGCAAGGAGGGCAGTCAGAAGTGAATGTCCGTTGGCTGGATAATAAAACCGAAGGTCCATTAGTGTTCCGTTATAAAAACGGCATTTGAGGCATATTATGCTAATTATGAAGGTCATGCGTGTTGTTGTTACCGCCGGTGTGCTATTTGGCCTACTGTTTTCCACCGGAGTACAGGCTTATGAGCCCGGCTGGGAACAATTTAAAAGCCGGTTTCTTAAGCCCGATGGCCGAATTGTTGATACGGGTAACCATGATATCAGCCATACCGAAGGGCAAGGTTTTGGTATGCTACTTGCCGTATTCAATGATGACCGGCCTACCTTTGATTCATTATTGGGTTGGACTCAAAAGACATTATACAATGCAGATACCGGATTATTTTCATGGCGGTATGAGCCGAATGCTAAAGTAAAAGTTGCTGATAAAAATAATGCTACAGATGGCGATATATTGATTGCCTGGGCATTATTACTGGCTGGGGATAAATGGCACAATCGCGACTATACGAGTCAATCTAATCAAATACAGAATGCTATTATTAAACACACGGTCATTAACTTTGCCGGTTACCATGTATTATTGCCAGGCTCTGCAAGTTTTAATCATACCAGTTATGTTGTGATCAACCCGTCTTATTACATATTTCCAGCCTGGAATTCATTCTACCAATACAGTCATTTGAAAATATGGAAAGACTTGAATGACGATGCTATCCAGCAGTTATCCGCGATGAAGCTTGGCAAAGTCAATTTGCCGACTGATTGGGTGTCATTGCGGTCGGATGGTAGTTTCGCACCGGCCAATGGTTGGCCTGCACGTTTTAGTTTTGATGCGGTGCGTATTCCATTATATCTCAGTTGGGGAGGACATAATGGCAGTGCATTGGCGCCTTTTATTGATTATTGGCAAGGTTTTTCGCGTTTAAAAACACCGGCATGGGTCAATGTTGTTACGGGGGCTACCGCGGAATATGCACTGACACCTGGGATGCTGGCGATACGGGATCTTACCTTAGGTGATGCTGCTCAATTAACGGCAGTATTACAACCAGAAGAAGACTATTACTCCTCTTGTTTACGCTTATTATCTTGGTGGGCGGCACAGCAGAAATGAGTAAAAAGCACGTTCTACTTGCAGGGCGTGCTTAGGTCGGTTCATCACGGTAACATCCGCTTTATCATGTCAGGATCAGAGCGTTGTCACGATTTCTGGTTGATTTTTTCCATTAAAATAAGTCGTTACGTAATAAATTTGTTCTATGATTGAAAACCGGCCCTCTGGTTATTGATGGAGGGAGAGTTCATATAAGGAGAACACAATGCCTCATATGCCTTTGATAGCGCTTCCCCACACTCATTCTGATTGTTGTCTTTGCCATAGTCCGGCGTTCGTTCGTATCAATACGGTGTTTGCTCAGAAAGCTGCTCATTCTGCCCCTATAACAGCGGCAACCGTTGCTGCGGCGATCCCAGGAGCGACCCAGCAAAGAAGAGATGTCGCGGCCAATACTGTGCGTGTGATGGCCTTTGTTAATATTCGCCTTTTTGATGGTGTTTCAGACCATTTGCGCGATGGATTGCAAGTATTAGTGGAAGGTAACAGGATCAAGTCGGTAGAGCCGGCTGATAAAGCATTGCCACCGGATGTGGAACGGATAGACGGTGGTGGTGGTGTATTGATGCCAGGGCTTATCGACGCACACTGGCACGCCATTATGGCTCGGCCATCAATGATGACGGCGATGACAGCAGATTTCAATTATATCCAGGCGCTGGCAATTGCAGAGGCGCAGGCGACTATATTGCGTGGTTTCACCACGGTGCGTGATATGGGCGGGCCGGTTTTTGGCCTGAAACGCGCTATTGATGAGCAGGTGACGGTCGGGCCACGTATCTATCCTTCCGGCGCATTTATCACTCAAACTGGTGGGCACGGCGATTTCCGTCTGATTGGTGAATTACCGCATACGCCATCAGACCCCTTGAGTTATGCCGAGCGCGTAGGTATGACGGCGATTGCCGATGGTGCCGATCAGGTGTTACTGCGTGCCAGAGAACAATTGATGCGAGGCGCGTCGCAACTCAAATACATGGCGGGGGGTGGTGTAGCCTCTATGTATGACTCTATCAGTGTGACCGAGGGATCTGTACCAGAGATTCAAGCGGCAGTTACGGCGGCTGAGAATTGGGGTACCTATGTCACCGTCCATGCTTATACGGCACGGGCGGTCACCATGGCGATTAAAGGTGGGGTTAAATGTATCGAACACGGCCAGTTGGTGGATGAGGAGACCGTCCAGTTAATGGCAGAAAAAGACATTTGGTGGAGCTTACAACCCTTCCTTGACGACGAGGATGCGGTGCCAATGGCCAGTCCGGCATCACGTGCCAAGCAGCTTGAGATGGTTGCCGGTACTGATACGGCCTATAGGTTGGCGAAAAAATATAACATCAAGACAGCGTGGGGCACCGATACATTATTCGATGCCCGACTGGCAACCCGACAGGGTGCTCAATTGGCCAAGTTGACTCGCTGGTACTCACCGCTTGAAATTCTCAAGATGGCCACCAGCGTTAATGCTGAACTCTGTGCCTTCTCCGGTCCAAGAAACCCGTATCCCGGTAAGTTGGGTGTGGTGGAGAATGACGCACTGGCTGACTTGATTCTGGTTGATGGTGATCCACTGAGTGATATTCAACTCATTGCTCGGCCAGAGAAAGCATTCCGGCTCATTATGAAAGATGGGCAAATTTTCAAAAATACGTTGGGCAGCGATCTGTAGTGGCTTTTTATGATCGAATAGCTGTTTTTCTGCCTGTTAACGCCGCATTAACTGAGGCCGAATAATGAATGATATGACTTCCCTTAGGAAGCCAGAGTGGTTTTTTTTCAGGGGGTTAGCGAGTACCAACCTGAACTTATGGCGCGGGTCGTTAGTTCTGTTATCGGTTATTGTTCTGAGCGGCTGCACCGGCGTAGCGGCGCCCTCATTTTCATTGGTGGGCTCTTACTTTCCATCCTGGATGGCGTGCGCTTTTATCGGAATAGTTGTGGCAGTGATGGCTCGCATTCTGTTTATTCGGGTGGGTATTGATGAGGTGCTGCCATGGCGGCTGTTGGTGTATGTCTGCCTGGCGCTTGCTGTGGCATTTATCAGTTCCCTATTACTGTTTACACGATGAATGATGAATATGAATAAACTATCAGGGAGTGGGCGTAAGCGGCAACTGGCGCTTATCGTCGCCGGCGTTATCATCGTCGCGGCAGTGATATCAGGCTGGCTTTCCGTGCGGCAGACTACCCTGAATCCATTATCTGAAGATGCAGAATTAGGGGCCAGTGTGGTGCATGTTGCCAGTTCGGTACCTGGCCGTATTATCTCGATTAATGTTGTGGAAAACAGCAAGGTCCGGCGGGGTGACCTGCTGTTTACCATCGAGCCGGATCTCTATCGGCTGCAAGTCGCACAGGCGCAAGCTGAATTGAAAATGGCAGAGGCGGCTCGCGATACCCAGCAACGGACGGTGGTCGCTGAACAATCCAATGCCGCGATTACCAATGAACAGATTGTACGGGCACAAGCCAATCTCAAGTTAGCGACTCAGACATTGGCCCGGCTACAACCTCTGCTCCCTAAAGGTTATGTCACCGCCCAGCAGGTCGATGATGCGGCGACGGCGAAACACGACGCCGAGGTTAGCCTGAAACAGGCATTAAAACAGTCATTTGCTGCCGAGGCTTTAGTCAGTACGACTGCGGCCGCTGAAGCGTTGGTAGTGGCACGGCGCGCGGCGCTGGCTATTGCTGAACGGGAACTGGCGAATACACAAGTACGAGCCCCCCATGATGGTCGGGTGGTGGGGCTGACGGTCTCGGCCGGGGAGTTTGTCGTCCCGGATCAGGCCATTTTTACCCTTATCAATACTGAACATTGGCATGCCTCGGCCTTTTTCCGTGAAACGGAATTGAAGCATATCAACGTGGGGGATTGCGCTACCGTGTATGTTATGGCGGACAGACAGCGCGCGATTCAGGGGCGAGTTGAGGGGATTGGTTGGGGCGTCAGCTCTGAGGATATGCTGAATATTCCACGTGGCCTGCCTTATGTCCCGAAATCATTAAATTGGGTACGTGTTGTTCAGCGTTTCCCAGTGAGAATCAGTCTGGAAAAACCGCCGGAGGACCTGATGCGAATCGGGGCGACTGCTGTGGTTGTTGTGCGCAATGACGACGGTTGCTGACGGTACGCTCGGTGGCATAATCCGTCAGGCAAAAGCGGATTTAGCCTATTTCCCTGGGCGAGTGGCGATGGCCTGGCGGGTTGCTGCACTCTGTGCATTGATGGCTATGGTTGCCATGGTGTATGGCATCCCGGAATCCGCTATCAGTTGCTATCTGATTATTTTCGTCATGAAACCGGACGGCGTAGAAAGCATGGTGATGGCGATTGCTATCACCATCCTGGTGTCGCTGGTGGTTGGTCTGGTGTTTCTGCTTATTCATTTCACGTTGGAAGCCGCGCCACTGCGCATGGCAGCCTTGATTGTCAGTTCGTTTCTGTTTCTCTATCTTGGCTCAGCCAGTAAGCTCGGCCCGGTGGGGAGTATTATTGCGCTGGTTATTGCGTTTGTGATGACGTTGCTCAGTGATATACCCATGGGTGAGGTCGCAACGCGGGGGCTGTTGTATGCCTGGTTAATGGCGGTTTCCCCGATGTTGCTGATTATTGGTTTTAACCTTTTCTTTGGCCGGGCACCCCAGACGTTATTGCGGGCCAGTTTAGCCGAGCGACTTTTCACCGTAGCCGAGACATTGCGCCAACCCGATGCCACCAATATGGCTAAGCTAACCGAGCTACTACAGGAAGGGCAAAATGAGCATCAACAGCGGGCGCTTTTTGTACGTATCTTCCATCTACGCCCCTCGCCAGAAGCAGCCTGGTTGGAAAGTGCCGTAAAAAGCAGTTATCGCCTGCTATTGGCAACGTCAGCTTTATCTGCTGGCTCACCAGAGAATGAGCGTATCGAACTCGCGGGCTACTGTCGCGATGCGGCACAGGCGATAGCGGCGGGCAATCTTGCTGTTACCCCTCACTTTGCTATTGAGAATGCGGGTGATGAGATCAATGAAATCAGAAACGCACTGCTAGCACTGGCGAATGCGGATAATGGGCAAGATTTGGCTGCCCCGAAATCCTCATTCTTTGCCGCAGATGCACTGACCAATCCTGCTCATCAGCGTTTTGCGCTAAAGACGACCGCCGCCGCCCTGATTTGCTATCTGGTCTATACCGCATTGGATTGGCAGGATATCCATACTGCCATGATCACCTGCTATGTCGCGGCGTTAGGTACCACCGGTGAGACAGTGCATAAACTGGTACTGCGGATTATCGGGTGCTTGATCGGCGCGTTAATGGGGGTTCTGGCGATCATTTTCATTATTCCCTACCTGAGTGATATTGGTCAATTGATGGCGCTGGTGTTTGGCTGCATTCTATTGGCCGCTTGGGTTTCCTGTGGCAGCGAGCGTATCGCTTATGCCGGTGTGCAGGTCGGGCTGGCATTCCTGCTGACGGTGTTGCAAGGCTTCGGGCCAAGTACAGATCTGGGGGTGGCACTCGATAGGGTGCTTGGGATCTTGCTGGGTAATCTGGTGGTGTATTTGATTTTTACCCGGTTGTGGCCGGTGGCTATCGTAGATGCGGTGCGCATACATATTAGTAACACGTTGACGGGACTGACAAATTTGGCAGCGCTGTCGCCTGATGCACGGCCTGCGGCACTAAGAGAAGCGACAACCATTGAGGCGGAGATTACCCAAGCGCGAGAAGAGCTGGCACTGGTTCCCTTTGAGCCAGCACAATTACGCCCTTCACGAGAAGAGTGCGCACGCTTATACGCAATACTGGCAGAAATGAGTAAATTGTGCCCAGTGCTGTTTCTACCGACTGAAAAATCGGCGTCTGATGTGGAACAACTGCGTCAGCTCTCGCTTGTCGGTGACATAACCGAGCAACAAGGCGAGCACGTGCCAGAGAGGGAATCTTCATGGCAGGGGTTATCGCCAGTTGAACTGACTATTGGGCAACGTATAAAAAGACTCGGGGAACTTCTGGGAACTTGATGACATGACGACTCACGCGGTACTGACGGCCAGGATAGCCAAAATGGGCCTTATTTGCACGGCGGCTGGCTTATGCATATTGATTACGGGGTGTGCCACTGAGCGACTTGACCTCGCGCCAGCCTCCTATTCCGAACCTTGGGTCGCGGATGCCAATACGGGCAGTGCTGCGGGCGCGGGTAGTTTCTCTGTGCCAGCTAATCCGCTGGTGGCAGAACTTCCTCAGCCACCGGCAATAAAGAGCGGACATCTTTACTCATTACCTGAGCTGATTGATATTGCCCAGACTCAGAATCCAGATACCCGCATTGCCTGGCAGCAAGCGCGACAGGCTGCATTGGCTGTCGGTATGGGGGAGGCGGTATTTTTACCGATCATTTCAGCCAGTGTTATTGGTGGCTACCAGAGTACCAGCACACCGTTACCTTACGCGATTGGCAGCCATAAGGATGTTAATACCTCCGGGAGCGCAGTTGTTCCGGCGCTGGCATTACAGTGGCTTATCTTTGATTTTGGGCAGCGTAGTGCATTACTTGACGCAGCTAAACAAACCTCTTATGCCGCCAATGTTAGCTTTAATGGGATGCATCAGAAGCTAATCTACGATGTCACACGGACTTATTTCCAATATGGTGCCGCGCAGACCCAGAGGCAGATAGCAGAGCAAACGCTGAAAAATAGCTTAAAGATTCAAGATGCTGCCGAACAACGTCAAAAAAATGGTATTGCCACCACCGTCGAAGTGGCGTTGGCGCGCCAACAGGTGGCACAGTCTGAACTGCGCCGCGTGATGACAAAAGGTACGGAACGCGATGCTTATCAGGCATTACTGGGGGCGATGGGGGTTTCTCCCTCATTAGATATCAACATCGCTTATGCCGAAGACCGCGCTTTGCCAGATGTTGCCAGCACGCCGACCGAAAATATGATTCGTCTGGCCCTTTCCCAGCGGCCTGATGTGTTAGCCAGCTATGCGGCGGTTGAAGCTGCCAAGGCAGGTATCAAAGCCACTGAGGCCGACTTTTTGCCAAAAGTCTATCTTGCCGGAGCAGTCGCAGGCGGTGATGGGCGCTTTGATATTCAGGGTCTACCTGGGATTAGCCAGCAGACTTCATCCTCTAGCATTTTGGTGGGGGTCAGTGTTCCTCTTTACGATGGCGGGATACGGGCGGCGCGGGTCAAAGAGGCGGAGTCTCGTGCGGCAGTTGCAGCGGAAGGATTTAAGAAAACTCAGGAGTTGGCGGTGCGTGAAATCGTGGTGGCGGCGGATACTTTGCACTCGGCGCTTGAGTCTAATCAGGCGGCACTCAATCTGGTGAAAACGTCATTTATCACCTATGACGCTGCACTGGAATCTTATCGTAATGGTGTAGGTACCATCACGGTCGCTAACGAAGCGGCCAATGGCTTGTTGAATGCACAACAGATGAGTACCGATGCCCACGCCGCTTCGCTGGTCGCCGCTGCCAATCTGGCTTTTGTGATGGGTAAAATGACAAATACCTCACAACCTCTCGAGTTGCTTCATTAATCATAGAAATAAAGGGGCTTTCTTTTGGCGATAGGGGACGTTATTCAGGGGGTTGCACAAATTAACACAGGAGATGATAACCCATTAATGACATAGAGGTTTTTATCTATATTTTTTACACTGACAAAATACTGTACATCATCACGTGTTGTCTGAATGAATTTCGACCAGACATTATCTGGCACATCATCAATAGCTCTTATAATTTGAGTGGTGAAGTTGACTGTATAAACACCGTTATTATCCAAGGTGGTGTAGTTGAATGGCAGAGCACGATTTAATATATATGATGATGTTTTATCCTGTGCTGTTCCGGTGAATTTTATGAAACCATCACCATTGCGGGATAAAAAGATACTCACATCTGCCAGTAATGAAACAGAATCATAGGTATTAATGTTTTTTTTCAGGTATAGCTCAGAATCGCACTGTAAAACAACTTTAGGCAATAGTTGATAGGCCCAGAAAATGGCGACGGCAGCTAATATCGTCAGGTAAACCACGGTAAGGTAACCTTTTTTCATCGTGCCTCTCCCGAGTTAATCCTGATCGTTCTGCACGCGTTATATCTACCCTGTTCATCTTCAATACATATACCTATAAAGGTGAGCTGATTAATCTTATAACCATCACTTCCTTTGGTATAAAAGATATGGTGCTTTTTCACTGAGCAGTCAATTTTTTCCTGCTTGAGGTCGCGCCGTGCCATATCAAGACTCCCCCCTTCGGCAGGGAATGTCGCATTTTTCTGGATAAAAATCTGGCATTGGTCAATTTCGCCAGAGAGTAAATAATTCGCTTTGCCAATGGTAACGTCGACCCAGTTGGCGTAAATCTTAAGAGCTGTACCTAATACTGATAGGATCACCAAAATAAGTAATATTTTGGATCTTAGTATTGTCAGATATTTTCGACCCGGGACTATCACTTCCCGGGTTAACGGGGCAATAGTTGGCATCAGGGCCGCGGTATTAGGCTGGCTAGTGGCTGATATTTCTTTGGAGTGCTCTGCTGCTATATCATAGCGTTCTTCTCCGGTATCTAGCTCTGGCTGTGCGGTACTCAGTATTGACTCAATCCGCGCTGTAAACTGAAAACCATGTTTAGGTATAGTCGTGATGACTTGTGGATTTTCACCTAAGGCTGTCAGGGCTTTTCTCAGTTCACTAACATAAGCATTCAGGTTGCTGTTTGATGCAGTAAAACCATAGTCTTCCCACACATTCTTCAGCAGTACTTCTCTTTCTATTGGTTGATTCTGATGTTTGATAAATTCAAGCAATAGCCGGGTTGCCGGGTTGGACAATGTCACCGCCCGTTCTTCGTCATTCAACTCCATCAATATCTTTTCTGATGGATTAAACACAATCGTAAGATTAAGTATATATTTCATCTATGACTCTAATGGACTAAACAACCTTTTAGTCGGGGCTAAATCAAAAACGGCAATGCAGTCTTAGGTTAAGCTACTCTCATAAATTTGTTTTTTGAAATGTTTTTTATGACTGACGGCTCTTTTTGTGGAAAAGAAAATAGGGCTAACCAACGCGGGCATAAAGAGCAATATCTCTTAACGAGCATTAAGAATCACTACTGCTAGAATTTAACATTTAATCAGTCTCTGCCTTAT